>JAKQNL010000048.1 GCA_029565815.1 Spirochaetota bacterium
CAGTCTCCTGGCTTGGTCGGCCATAAGCCCGAGTAATGGATAGACCACCACGGTAAGGCCAGCAGCTAGTACCGCAGGCAGCTGAAAGCACGCGCTCTTGCCCGAACCGGTCGGCAATATAACCATCTGCCTAAGAACTGGTCGCTCTTTGTCCTCGCTTGCGGATATAAGGGCATCCAGCGTGTTCGCGATAACGAGCCGCTGGTAGGGAAACAGATAGGCTATGCCCAAGAGCTTCGTGGCAGCATCATCTAGTGATTCGTATTCCATGCCATGGATACGCATGCACAAACTGCCAGGCGCGCAGGCTTTCCTATCTGTGTTGGTCGAACGGCTGCGTCGACGGGCAGTTCATGGCTAGGGGACATTCAGCGCAATGGGGTTTTCTGGCTGTGCATACATATTTAGCATGCCGATTGAGCACGTTGGAAAAACGGGTCCACTGCTCTTGCGGAAGGCTAGCGGCTATCATGCGCTCGCTTTTAGCAGGGTCGTCCGTTGGGGCTATTCCAAGCCGGCGAGCTATGCGTAAAACATGGGTGTCAACGATGATACCCGGCAGGCCAAAGCAAACGCTCCGTACCAGGTTGGCGGTTTTCCTACCGACCCCTGGCAGGCTCAACAGCGCTTCCATAGCCTCGGGTACGGCTCCGCCGTAGCTGTGTACTATTTGCTGTGCGCTTGCGATAATATTTCTGGCTTTTGCATGGTAAAACCCTGTGGAGTGCACCAAGCGTTCCACATCGGACAAGCGCGCGCCTGCCAAAGCCTGTGCATCCGGGTAGATGGCAAACAAGGCAGGCGTTACCCGGTTCACCTGCTCGTCGGTGCATTGAGCCGATAGAACCACAGCCACCAAGAGCTGAAAGCACGAACCGTAGTTCAGGGCGGATCTGTGGTCTGGCCACAGCGGGCTAAGGATTGTCAGCACTTCGTCTGCCGGCATGGGTGGAAGCTGCGTGCGCATGGAGTCAGTATGCTTTGCTTCTGCACTATGGCGCAAGACACTTTGAACGGGAAAACCGTTGCGGGGAAACAGCTTGCACATTATACTCATACAAGACGGTAGCGCTCTTACAGGCGTCCGGACGCTCATACGGAGGATCTTCATGAAACGCATAGTGACCGTTCTTATGCTGTGTGCTCTTTTTGTTGTCGCATCTCCTGTTTTCGCACAGGCAAGCGGCTCCGGGGGCACGAAAGACATACCCAGCCAGTCGTCTCTGTACCCGCTCCGTATCGATGTCGTGCAGATATTGGTGCATGCCCAGGGTTACCGCGTGATATACCGCAAGGGTTCCTCAGAGTTAGCGGCCGTGCACCTACCTTCTGCCTGGTTTGTATCCGGTGGCAAGGCTGCGCTCATCCGGGGCCGTGGCCCGGAGTATCCGTACATGGTGGTGTATTACAAGGAAGATGGATCCATCAGCCATATCAAGCTGTATGCAAAGGATAACATTGGCGATTCGTCCTGGGGCACCATCCAGGGAGACCCTGGCGACGCGTTCAAGGTAGACAACATAAAACTGGAATACTAAGGAGGCTTTTTCAAAAGTCAGACGAGTTTTGAAAGAGCTACAGTATCAACTATGATTTGCGTAGCGTTTGCGAATAATTCATACAAACGCGAGCAATTGCTAAGCTAATTTCAAAAGTAACCGAGTTTTGAAATTAGCTCTAAGGCTAGCCTATAAGCTACTTGGTTTTCCTAAAACACACAAAAAGGAGCTGGTCCGGCCGCAAGCCGGACCGACGTTTATACAGCCATGAACAAGACTCCCATCCAAGAAGCTGCAGATTTTCTTGGCCGCTATGACTCCTACTACCTCATAGGGCACAAGGAACCAGACGGCGACTGTGTCGGCAGCCAGCTTGCTTTGGCATCGTTCCTCAAGCGCCATGGCAAGGAAGCGTTCCTGGTTTCCGCAGGCCCTTTTGCAAAGGTTGAGATAGCTCCCTATGCACCCTTGTTTGCCCAAGGTTTGCCACAAAACCCAGGCAGCACTGCAGCATGTGTGATTCTGGATTGCTCGTCGATTAGCCGTACCGGCTCTGTAGCAGATACAATACCGGCCGGGATGCCCATAGCCTTTATCGACCACCATGATGCTGGCCAATCTATGGGCGACGTCCTGTGTATCGACACGTCCGCTCCGGCGGTTGCATACCTGGTGCAGTTGGTCATGGAAGCTGCCGCAGACGGTCCCAACCAAGAGGAAGCACAGTTCCTCCTTTTTGGCATCAGTACCGATACCGGGTTTTTCCGCCATCTGGATGATGGTTCGGCTTCGGTTTTCGAAGCCGTATCGAGGCTGGTAGCCGTCGGTGCATCGCCTAAAAAAGCCTTTGCCATGATGAACGGCGGTAAGAGTTTCGAGTCACGGCAGTTTATGGGTCTGTTGCTGGGCAGGGCAGAATTACATTACGGCGGCCGCCTCATAAGCACCTATGCAGGGCCGGAAGATTTAGATCGCTTTAGCCTGGTAAGCCGCGATTCCGATATGCTGTACCAGCTCCTTATGACTGTAGAAGGCGTAGAAGCGGTGTTTGTCGTGCGTCAGGAAAGCCTGGAGGATTGCACTGTTGGCTTTCGGTCCAAAGAGCGTATCGATGTAGCCGCGCTGGCGCGGAGCTTTGGCGGCGGCGGGCACCGGCTTGCGGCTGGCTTACATATCCGGGGAAACGCACTAGCCTTAAAAGCCACTATAGTTGATGCGTTTAAGCCTGTATTCGATGCCATTGAGCTGTAACCGCATGTAACCAAACAGAGTGAAAACCGGCAGTATGAGCCGTTATTTTGTTCGATACCAGCCAAATTAGAGCTTTCCTTGTAACCAACTGTAACAAAGTATCAGCCTCCGCTGCCTTTTGTAGAAAACAATGCACATTTTTTAGAAAAACTACTATACGCTTGTTTCATGGTATGTGCGCTGCTGCTGTGCAGTGATTTGCAAATCTGTCACAGAAAGCGTGCCAAGTCTGTACGTCTCATCCAGCCTTAACCGGTTTACGAGGGCTCTATTAACCGTACATCAATAAGCGCACCAGTAAATCTTCACTCAGCGGGCTTTTTCCACTAGCATCCCACACAGCTGTACCAGCTACGCGTGCACTGATGTTTCAAAGCAGGCCA
>JAKQNL010000051.1 GCA_029565815.1 Spirochaetota bacterium
CCAGCCTTCTCATCACGCTGGTCCCGGTGCTTCTGGCCCTAGCCGCGCTTGCGTTTGCGCGCTTCAATTTACGCGACCTGTTTCAGGGTCTGTGGCGTATCATCGTGCTGCCGGATATCCTCATTAACGACTACATTGGCCGCTCTGGGGCTGGTCCTGCCCTGTTCAATGCGGCCTTATGCTCCGGTGCGGCGGTGTGTGCGCTACAGCTGGCCCGTATAAGCCCGTCCGGACCAGCCATTGCTGCCGTGTTCACGATTGCCGGCTTTTCGTTCTTCGGCAAGAATATCGTCAATATATGGCCAGTTGGACTGGGCGTACTCCTGTATTCCAGGCTGAGCCGCCGGCCGTTTTCCGACAACATACTGGTTGCGCTCTTTGGCACGGCCCTGGCCCCGCTGTTTAGCGAAATTGCGTTTGGCTTGGGCATAGCCGCACCGTGGAACCTGGCCTCTGCTTTCGCAGCTTCTGTGGCCGCTGGCATGATACTGCCGCCGCTTGCTAAGCATGTGCTGGATTTTCACCGGGGCTACAACCTGTACAACATAGGGTTTGCCGCCGGCTTTGTGGGCACGGTTACCATGTCCTTACTTAAAGCCTTTGGCGTCGAGCTTTCCGACAGCTGGGTGTGGTCTAACTCCGGCCCCTTCCCGGCGCTTTTAGTGCTTATACCGTTCTTCGTAGCCTTGGTGGTATGGGGCATGATTCTGGATCCGCTGTGGCGCCGCGGCTATGCCCAGCTGCTTAGGTCCTCGGGCCGCCTGGTCAGTGATTTTGTCCGGCAGTTCGGGCTAGGAACCACACTGGTGAACATGGGGATTATGGGCATACTGGCGTCGGTATACGCGCTTGCCATAGGCGCATCATGGAATGGCCCCATTATAGGAGCGATACTGACCATTGTCGGTTTTTCCGCTTTTGGCAAGCATCCGCTTAACGCATTGCCGCCCATGGTTGGGGTAACCATCATGGCATCGCTGTCTACCTACGGGCTTGACCATCCTGGCTCCCAGCTGGCCGCTTTGTTTGCGGCCACCCTTGCGCCGGCAAGCGGTACCTTCGGCCCGGTGGCTGGGCTGGCTGCCGGCGCCTTGCACCTGGTGCTTGTACAAGTGGTCGGATCGCTCCATGGGGGCATGAACCTGTACAACAACGGCTTTGCAGGCGGTTTGGCCGCAGGACTTGTCGTACCTATTCTGGAATGGATAGGAGAATGGAAACACCATGAAGTTTGATGCAGTCCAGCTCATGCGCGTAGCGGAAGAGCTCCTAAAATATTTTTACCTAAAAGGCGCGCGCACCGTGAAATTGGCGTATGACTTTGGCCAGGAACGATCGTTTTGCGCGGTGTCGGCCAAGGATATGGTTCTAACGCATGAGGATGAGCTGTACCTGCGCCGCGTGTTTGCAGGCCCTGTGCAGCCGGAAGTGGCCAACTATTACGGTTCGCTGGTTGGTAGGCGCCGCGACGAACCGGAGATGGAGCTGGTTGGCACGATGGCGGAGCTGGAAGACCTGAGCACTGAGGCCGGAATGGGCACCCGTATCGTGGTAAGCCGGCGCGAGGCAGAGTTCCGCTCATCCAGAAGCTAAGCTACAATCCCCTTTAGTGCTTGCCCCGTCCGTGCCGGCCGGTCTATCTTTACATGAGGATAGGTGTGAAAGATCCTCTTGGAGGTTTCCATGGTAGCTTGGCCGCGCACAGAGCGCTACAGCGTTCGCCGCATGCTCACACTGCTTGTGTATTCGCTGGTGCTAGCCATAGGGCTAAGTTCGTGCCAGGCCAAGGACACACAAGCCACGGCTTTACCCCCGGCAAAAGCCCAGGGCAGGCTGGAAACAGCGGTGCTGCGTTCGGGGTCTGTTAGCGTGGAAGCCGAGCTTGCACGGACTGACGCGCAGCAAACGGCCGGCCTTATGTTCCGCACCGAGCTTGCCGACGGTCAGGGCATGTTGTTTGTGTACGACCGCGACCGCATCATGTCGTTTTGGATGAAAAATACGCTTATTCCCCTGTCCATAGCGTACCTGGCCGCCGATGGAACCATACGGGAGATTTTTAACATGGAGCCGCAGTCGCTGGAAGCAATAAACGGAACACGTTATGCGCGCTATGCCTTGGAAGTTCCCCAGGGCTGGTTTGACCGGGTTGGGCTGAAACCCGGCGATCGTTTTGAGCTGCCCGGGAACCTGTAGGTTCTGGACAGCGTACATGCGGGCGGGGTGCCTGCAAAGGAGCTCGTTACCATGATGGATATATTCACCATAGGAGCCGATGTGCTCCGCGTAAAGGCCGAGCCGGTGGGCGAATTTGGCCAAGATCTTGCCGATACGCTGGAATCCATGTTTAAGACCATGGCGTGGGGCCACGGGGTTGGGCTGGCCGCGCCCCAGGTTGGTATTTCCAAACGCATTTTTGTCATGCAGATAGAAGGCGACAAACAGCGGGTGTTTATCAACCCGGAGATTGTAAGCACCAGCCCAGAGTTGTCCGGCTACGAGGAAGGCTGCCTGTCCATCCCGGGTACCTATGCCGAGTTGGATCGCCCGGCAGCCATACGCATACAGGCATACAACGAGAAAGGGCGGCCCTTTAACCTGGAAGCCGACGGCTTTTTGGCGCGGGTTATCCAGCACGAGCTTGACCACCTGGACGGGGTGCTGTTTACCGACCGCCTGCCGG
>JAKQNL010000062.1 GCA_029565815.1 Spirochaetota bacterium
CGCGATCACGGGGAGCCGGGGAATGGCCGCGTTCAGGAAAGCGTTCGCTGCGGGCTTGGGCAATCCAGGCCTTACGCTGTTCCTGGCCCTGTACAACCTCCTTACCCTGATCGTATCGCTGCCCCTGGCCATGCTCGTCCCCGGGCCGGCCGGTACCGTCCTGGCCGGCGTGACGGCCCTAAGGATGGACATGCGCCGCTACCGCTGGCTGGTTTCCCTGGCTGACGGCGGCAACGATGGGCCGCGCCGGGCGGAGATGATGGCGGTGCCCTGGGCCCTGCTCCTCAAGGACGAGCGGGAAAGGACCGCCGGCCGGCGCTTAAGGGACGCATTCGGATTCCGGGGAGGGAACGGCTAGGCTCTCTGGGGCGGCAAGGCCGGCGGCTGGTTTCATTGACCTCTGGCACGCTTTACCGTATGATGCTTTCTGTCATGTCCATAGCCACAAGCCAGCAGATAAATCGCTACTACGAGACGTACCGGGCCATTGAAGTCACCTTCTCCAAGGAGGTGGTCCGGTCTACGGGGCTGCAGCCCACCGGCGTGTTCATAAAGTGCCTGGGCGAGCAGTGGCCATGCGTCATGTACGCAAGCTCATTCGAGCACGCCAAGGTTCTTGCGCCGAACAAGCCGGGCCTGATGGATCGCATAAAGAAGTCCAACAGCTCGGTGTCCCTAAGGCTATCCTTCAGGCTGTCCGAAAAATCGGAAGCCATCAGCTTTTTCATTGCCGCGCGCGCGTCCGGCTTTGCTCCATACGCGCAGAGCAACGGATCCCTCCAGTTCATCAACCTGCAATACGCCCAAAGGCCGCCGGACGATTTCGTGGAGATACTCGGCCGCATGCTGGAGGCGAACGTCAATTCCGCCAGGCGTAGCGAGGACCGCGTCGTCATCACCCCGGAAGTCATGCGCAAGATAGGCCTCATGAAGCGGGAAACCGAAGTGGTCATCCAGGGCGTGCCCCGCAAGTGCATCATCCGCGACCTGTCGTTCTCCGGCTCTAAGCTCATCATCCAGGGCCTGGCCAAGTTCCTCGTGGGCAAGGAATGCCGCCTGCGCATGGAATTGGAGGAGCCGAGGGAAAACATCGAGGTTCCGGGCACCGTGGTGCGCTATGAGGACGTGGAGGGGCGCAAGGACCTGGCCGCGATAGCCGTTCGCTTCGCCGACACCGGGGTGCCCCTTTCCTACAAGATGCACCTGAACGAATACGTTGGCTCGATGCGCAAGACCGACGATGGCACCCAGGCTGATACCCCAAAGCAAGGCGCCGCGCCAAAGAAGCAGGGCGAGCCAAGCCCGGGCGTAGCCCCGGTAGACAATCCCTACCAGAACGGAGCCACCACATGAGCGACGCGACGGGCAAGCCCGGCTCCCTTGCATTCATACGCATACCGGCGCACATAGCGGCCGATCTTGGCTCATTCCGCGTGAATCCGGATATCCCGGTGCCCGTTGAGCTGGGCTCCGACGGTGGCGACCCTTCCAGCCTGAGCTGGGAGATGATGGTTGCCGGAATGCTCCGTTTCCTTGCCGACCAGGGCGGGCATGAGCACGCCGACTACTACCGGGCATTCGTGAACGCGGTCAAGCCGGACCTGCCTACGGAATTGTCCGCCGCCGGCATCATGAAGGCAAAGAACGGCGAGTACGAGCTTGCCGACGAGATTTTCCGCGCCCTGGCCGGGCTTTTGCCGGAAGCCCCGGAGCCGCTCCTTAACCTGGCGGTGCTGAAAGAGGACCGGGCCGACGCCCTTGAGCGCTCGGGCCGCGAAGCCGAGGCGGAACAAATGCGCGAGGCGGCCTTTGACCTGTACAAGCGCCTTCTGTCCATGGAACAACCCGGCCCCGACGCGTATTTCAACGCCGGCTTCTTCTTCCTCAAGGCGCGTTCCTATGACCGGGCCCTGGAACTGTTCGAACAGTACCTGGACATGGGGCAGGAGAAGGCGAAGCTGGGCAAAGCCAAGGAGATTGTCGACCGCTTGCGCACCCGCAGCCGGGCCGACGAGGATTTCAAGTCCGCCTATGACCTGATACGCATGGGTCGCGAGACTGACGGCATACGGAAGGCCATCGATTTTTGCGAAGCCAACCCAAGTTTGCCCAACGGCTGGTTCCTGGTAGGATGGGGCCACCGCAGGCTTGGGCAGTATTCCGATGCCTTGGCCGCATTCCAGAAAGCCCTGGAGCTTGGCCAGAAAGAAGTGGACCTGTATAACGAGCTGTCCATCTGCGAGATGGAACTGGGCATGCTCAAGGACAGCAGGATGCACCTGGAAGCGGCCCTCAGGCTTGAGCCGGAAAACCTGAAGATCATGTCCAACCTTGGCGTCCTGTCCAGGCGCATGGGCAGGGACGGGGAGGCCGCGGGTTTCTTCCGGGCCGTTCTTGACCTGGAACCCGGCGACGAATTGGCGCTTGCCCAGCTGAAGGAGCTTGAAGCATAGAGCCGCGGTCGGCTTGACCGCTGTCGCCCCGCTGGCTACTATCTTTCATCATGGCAAGCAAGAGCGTCCGCAGTCCGTCCCGTAGCTCATCCCGCGCTTCCGGCTCAAAAAGCGGCGGCGCCGGCTGCCTAGTCTGGATGTTCTTCCTTCTTATCGTTTTGGTCCTCTTCGTGCTCAACTGGGACCGCATACGCGA
>JAKQNL010000374.1 GCA_029565815.1 Spirochaetota bacterium
CGCAAGCTTGCGGCATGCTTCTCGAGATTCTGCGGTAATTTCCTTGGGATGATTAAAGTGCGTGTTCACGTACAACGGGTGATACTTTTTAAGCATGTTAACCAGGTTATCGGTTATTCGCATCGGCATGACCACGGGGGTTCTGGTTCCGATGCGGATAATCTCCACGTGAGGAATTGCCCTTATCTTGGATATGATGCGCTCAAGCTTCTCGTCGGACAGCACCAGGGGGTCGCCGCCGGAAATAAGAACATCACGCACGATGGGCGTCTTCTTGATGTACTCAATGGCCGCATCGATGTATTCCTCGTTCATGGACACATCTTCCTCGCCCACGAGACGCCTACGAGTGCAGTGGCGGCAGTTCATGGAACAGATGTGCGTTACAAGAAGCAGGACGCGATCCGGATAGCGGTGCGTCAGACCAGGCACAGGGCTGTCGGCGTCCTCATGCAAAGGATCGTCCTGATCGCTCTCGTCGATGTGGGTTTCCGGCAAGCGCGGTATTGCCTGAAGGCGCACGGGGCAAGCAGGATTTGCCGGATCGATAAGCGATGCATAATACGGCGTAATAGCCATGCGGAATGTTTTTAGCACCTCAGAGATATCCGCCTTGTCCTTGTCGGTGAGCGGAACAACCTTGGAAAGCGTTTCCACATCCTTGATGTTGTTCTTCATCTGCCAGTGCCAATCGCTCCAGTCCTGCGCACTAACATCTTTGTACAGCGGAATCCGCTTGTAATCAAAACTAGGATACTCGTGCATACTGCTTCCTTTCAAATCATGCCACGGAGGCACGGAGAGGAGGGGGAAGTCTCCCCCTCGCTTCGAAGGTTGCGCGACGCGCAACGCTTCTACGCTACCCCCTCTCCGGGGATACCCCGGACCCTGCGATCCTGCGCCAGCTCGGATCGCACTGCGTCTCCGTGGCAGAATTATCTCCTCGTTAGCCCCGCAGTTTCAGGTACTGCCGCACGTCGTCCGGGGTGGCGGGTTTTAGGCCAGCCTCGTGCGCTATACGAACGGCGCGCTCAACGAACTGCGCGTTGCTTTTAGCAAGGACGCCCTTACTGAAGTACACGTTGTCTTCAAAGCCGACGCGTATCCAGCCGCCGTTTGCGATTGCGCCAAACTGGGCGGGCAAGGAGGAGCGGCCTATACCCATCACGGTGTAGTCCGCGCCTGCGGGTAGCGCGCGGATGAACGCCGACAGGTTCTCAACCGTGTACGGCGCAGCAGCCGGCACGTTCAGCACAAAACCATAGTGGTACGGCTCGGCCAAGAGGCCTTCCTTGATCAGGTAGTGGCTTGCGTACACATGGCCAAGATCAAAACACTCTAGCGTGGCGCGAACCTTGCGCTTCTTGAACTCGGTCGCGAATGCGCGCATGGTGGGCAGGTCGTTCACGATGTATTCGTCGCCAAAGTTCACGGTTCCGCAATCTAGGCTGGCCATCTCCGGCTCAAGCTCGATAACGGGCTTTAAGCGTTCCTCGGCAGTGTCTCCAACCGCGCCACCTGTGGTCAGCTCGATAACGATGTCGCTAACCTTACGGATAGCCTCAATGGCTTCCTTGAAGCGCTTAACGCTCTGGGTTGCCTTGCCGTGCTCGTCGCGCACATGCAGGTGCAGAATGGCAGCGCCCGCCGCCCTGCACTCCTTGGCCGTGACCGCAAGCTCCTCCGGCGTAATGGGCAATGCCGGCTGGAGCTCCTTACTGGTCTCCGCACCCGTACAGGCGCAGGTTATAACTATCTTACCATCTAATGACATAAACTCTCCTTAATAAGCCACAGAGACACGGAGATCACGGAGCAATTAGCGCTTTAAGATTATGCGCTGGATGCCATTTTTCAGCAAAGGAACATTGAAATTGAGCAGCAGACCGACTGGCCAGTTGCCGAGTTTCATATAACTAAGCACCTGGGCCATGTAGACTGGATTGACCCGATCTACTGCCTTGACCTCGACCACTACCTGGTTCTCAACCACCAAATCTACCCTCAGACAATTACCGAGCACCTCACCCTTGTACAGAATTGGCAACTCAAGCTGTCGCGAGAAGCGCAAACCAGAAGCCTTAAACTCAATCCCAAGAGCCTCTTCGTATACGGATTCTAAAAGACCAGGACCGAGTTCCCGATGCACCGCTACAGCACACCCTATGATCCTTTCCGTCAACGTGGAATCCGTATTCAACATTCCTCCGTGCCCTCCGTGTCTCTGTGGCTAAAACTCATTACCTCTTTACCGGGTATTTCTCCATCATCAATTCCAGGCTTTCCCGGATGGCCAAGAGGGCTTTGTTTAGGTCGGCCTCGGTGTGGCGGTAGGAAATGTACCAGTGGTGGAACGGCTGGATGAACAAGCCGCGGCGTATGGTCTGGGTATAGAAATAATCACGGCGCATTTTGTAGGTCTTGTCCGGATCTCCAGGCGCCTGCTCGAAGGTGAAGAATGGCATAGGGGGTATGCCGTTCACGTTCACCGGAGCCTTGACAGCGTCTACGGCTTTCTGAATCTCGGCCAGGAAGCGGGTACCGCGTTCCCAAATCTTGTTGGGCACATCTTCGCGCTTGAGGATTTCCATACACTTGATGGCCGCTACCATTTCCAGGCTGTTCGGGAAGAAGGTTGAGCTTACGAAAACCTTTTTCTCGCAGACGGACATAATCTCGCGCTTGCCGGCAACGCAGGAAATGGGGTAGCCGTTTGCCATTGCCTTGCCAAACGTAGCCAGATCCGGGGTAACGCCGTAACGCTCCTGGGCGCCGCCAAGGGCCGCGCGGAAACCGGTGCGGATTTCGTCGAACACGAGCACAGCGCCGTGCTTCGCAGCCAAATCTTTCACAGCCGCCAGGTATCCGGCAGGAGGTGCCATAACCGGTTTGGCCAAAGCATGGCCTACCGGGGTAATAATGACGCACGCCACCTTACCCTTATGCTTATTCAATTTTTCTTCCAGATCCGCAAGGTCGCCGTACTCGAATTCGTCGGTGAGCGCAAGCGTTTCCTCGGGCACGCCGCCGTGGTTCTCCACGCACCAGTCGTGCCAGCCGTGGTAGCCGCAGCGCAGCACAATGGACTTGTCCGTGTAGCCGCGCGCGATGCGCACAGCCAGGGTGGTAGCGTCGGAGCCGGTCTTTACCGGTATCACCTGCTCGGCGCAGGGTACCATTTCTATAACCTTGCGCTCGAACTCGTTCTGCGCCGGCTGCACCAAGCTAAAGCAGAAACCCCGCTTGTCCATCTGCTCTTTGACCGCGTTGTTGATCTCCGGCTCGTCGTAGCCCAGGATGATAGGGCCGTACGCGCACAGCATGTCGATGTAATCGTTTCCGTCCACGTCGACGATGTGGCCGCCGTAGCCCTTGTCGATGAAGATCGGATACTCGCCCTGGATGAAGTTGTAGGGCCTGCGGATTCCCATGACGCCGCCCGGAGACAGGCGCTGGGCTTCCTCGAACATGGACATGGATTTGTCTAGGCACAGTTTTGGATACTCGTTAGCCATCGTTATCTTCCTTTTACCGGTATGGATGGTCTCGTCCATCCTCCCGGGCTGTTAGCCCAGGTGCCGATATGGTCCGGTTCGCTCGCGCCAGAAACATCGTTTCCGAAGTGGCGTTCGCTCGCCGCGCCGGGGACGGGGAGCCCCCGGGGCGAGAGGCGGATACCCGCCGTCTCACATTGTACCTTG
>JAKQNL010000084.1 GCA_029565815.1 Spirochaetota bacterium
ATATCTGCCTTGTCGCTTAAAAGCCTGGGCGACGGAGTCAGCTTTACCTACCAGCGCCTGTTATCGCTTGCCGTTGGCTACCGCGACTATTTAGGCTCCAAAGCATCGCGCATTACCAGCCTTATGGAACGGGGCGGCGTACCTACTATAGAAGAATTGTCTTCTGTTTTACGCATTGATGGAAGCCTAACGGAACTATGGAACCACCTGGAACTGTATTCCGCAAGCACGGGCAACCAGCGGGTTGAGATAGCGCTTCTACGGGTACAAGAACTGTGCTTCGGTTCCTACTACGACAACCTGGAAGCGGCAAAACATGCGCTTATGGCCGGAGAACCCCTGCCGCTGGATCCAAAAACGCTGGCTGCACAGTCGGTGCAAGCTTTGGACTCCATTAACGGGCTGTTAGTTACGGTTTTCGACGAAGCGATGATCCACAGTAAGCGCTTGGCGACCAATGCCCTGGGTGGACTGGCTATAGGCTTTGTCATCCTTGCGTGGTCCATAGTTGTGGTAATTTTGTCGCCGATCATGCTTAGGCGATCGGTTTTCGGGCCCATAGGCGATGTCATGGCAAAGCTGCGTGTAGCCTGCGACACACGCGTGTCCGATGAAGACGGCGGCAACGAGCTCATGGTGCTTGCACGCACAGCAGACCGGCTTATTATGGAAGTGCGTGAAGAGCAGCAGAAGAGCCGGCAGATGAAACAGCTTGCGGATACCGACGCGCTTACCGCTTTACTGAGCCGGCGGGCATTCATGGAACAGGCTGCGGCAAAACGTAAAGAATCGGGAGTACTCGGCCGGCCCTGGTCCATGGCCATGTTCGATCTGGACCATTTTAAGACCGTGAACGACCGCTACGGACACGCGGCCGGCGACCAGGCTCTGGTGCATTTTTCATCGGTGCTGTCTAAAGGGCTACGCGCATCGGATCTTGCATGTCGTTACGGCGGGGAGGAATTTGCAGTCTTCCTTTCCGATGCCGGGGAAACCAAGGCCATGGCCGTGCTGGAGCGCATACGAATAGCCTTAGAGCAATCCAGTTTCGTCTTTTCTGGCACGAGCATATCGTTTACGGTGAGCGCAGGCATGTATGCAGCCAGGTATGATGACCAGCTGGAATTGGCGCTCAACAGGGCAGACCATGCCTTGTACGAGGCCAAGGCAGCGGGCAGAAATAAAACTATAGCATGGAAACACGTGGGCTAAAGGCTTTTGGTTCTAGCGCGCGCAGTACACAGATTTCGGGCGATACAAAGAGCCAGGCCACATTCGGTCTGGCTCTTTGCGCATAGCGGACTTACATGTTTTTCCAGAATTTGTAGTAGTTGCGTTCCACATCCTCTACCGCCAAAAGCGGGTAGAATTTGGTTTTTTTCTGGGATGCGAACATGAAGCCGTGTCGCAGGAATTTGTAGGATATGCGGTCCACGGGGCAGTCCAGGGACAGGCCTTTTACGTTCTTGCCCGGTTTGTTGCGCACTTCCATGATGGCTTCGCGCAGGCGGGCCGGGTGAATGCCGGGGACAAAGCAGCGGATGAACGGATTGTCCTGGAACTCTTTTAGGAATTCGTCGGAGTTAAACTCAAGCTGGGCGTAGAACATTTGGGGGGCGCCTTTGGGCATTTGCGGGTCGGTTATGTAGCTTGCGTACTCGATGAAATTGTACTTGGTTAGGACCATCATCTTGATTGGGTTGATTTCCAGGATGATGCGCATTTCGTCGCCGCGCATTTTCGGATCGTACGCAGCCGATGCAAGCTCCACAAAATCGCCCAGGCTGTTGCAGTAGTACAGCTTTCCGAGCGCGTCAAAGTCCACGTGTTCCAGGGTACGGTAGCTGGATATGAATTTGGTCGCTTTTGGCCTGCCGTCCTCGTGCGTTTTTAGCTCCGAGAATGCGTGGTCTATCTTGAAGTACGGGTTGCGGTAAGCCGGGTCCAGTTCCACAAAAATGAGGCGCCCTTCGAAGTAGCGCGTGGAGCCCTGGGTGTAGTGCTTTGCAAAGCGCTCCGGATCCAGCTGGCTTGCTATGAGCGCGTGGTTCGGGTGAACTACCATGTACAGGTGCTTGTCGTCGTTCATTGTCATAACCCCCAGAATGATTTGAGTAAAGGTGCTATCACCAAAGCGATGATAGTCATGAGCTTGATCAATATGTTGAGCGCAGGGCCCGCCGTGTCCTTAAACGGGTCTCCCACGGTATCGCCGACAACCGCCGCCTTGTGCGC
>JAKQNL010000089.1 GCA_029565815.1 Spirochaetota bacterium
CCTCGTCCACCACCAGGATGGCCCCGGTTTTGCGGGCGTAGCTTACAAGCGACTCGAATTCGTCCCGATTCATAAGTGCGCCCGTTGGATTGTGCGGCATGTTCACCACGATGATTTTTGCCTGCCCCCCGGACAGTGCCGGCAGTTCATCGGGGTCCAGGGCCCAGCGCTGGCGGCCGTCCCTGCCGGTGCTGGGCCGCAAATTCCAGGGCACCACCTGGGCTCCCAGAGCTCGTGGAATCTCCGACAGCGACTGGTATGCAGGCGCGTTGACCACCACGCGGTCCCCGGCCGATACCAGGGCCAAGTACAGGTTGAGTATGGCTTCTTCGGCTCCTGCGTGTACAAAGATGCCATCCGGGCTCAGGCCGGCGTACAGGCCAGCCAAGGCTAGACGCAGGGACGGAGCCCCGCGGGTTTCGGTATAGCCAAGGCGCAAATCAAGGAGCCGTTCCAGCGCATCCGGTTCCATGGCCAACAGCTCCCGGATGGGGAAGGACTCGCAGTCGGAACTGCATAAGAGGTAGCGCGCGCTGAACTCGTGTTTTGCAAAAAATCGTTCTAGGGCAAAAGCTTGAAAAAAGGCCATTTATAATCCTTTCCTAATGTGGTGACCCAGCTTACGGTGACTGTCACCAGTGCGTGACCCGGCCAGCGGTGACTGTCACCCGGTTTGTCACCATGTTTCTACCATAAGTATGGCGTTAGCTACCGGGCTTGTCGATACATTCTGCGGCTCGTACTGGAAATTGCCAATAGCTGCGCTATACTACTAGCGAAATGTTGGCTAATCCGATTTGCTTCTGGGGTTTCCTATGAAAACACGTTGTTCCTATGTACTGTTGAGCTTGTGCTTTGTGGCGCTGGTTCTTGCTGCATCCTGTATGGGCCTGGTTTTGGGCACAGGAAGCAATACCGACCTGGAGCTTACCTTTTTGCTCAATGCGTATGGTAAGGATGCGGACGGTGCTTCCCGCCTGCTACTGCCTGCGGCCGATCGCCTGGTGGTCATTCTTACGCCATCCGAGGGTCCAGTCCTAAGCCGGGAAGTAGCCATAGGCGCCGGCCAAAACACCGTAAGCATCAGTTTCCCGGACCTTGCCTTTGGCGACTATGCGCTTGAAGTGTCCGCGTATAAGGGCACAGTGAATAACATTTACAATCTGCGCTTCCAAAAGAAGACCCAGTTTTCCCTTGGACCAGGCGTTTCTACCCTGGCCGTAAACCTTTTGCCCGCGGGTGCTGGTAATGTTAATTCAGTAGATTTTGTTGATGGGTCGGGCCATATTTACAAAGACTTGGCTGCTAACTCTTGCTATTCCAGCATTGTGCCAGCCGACCATGTAGCTTCCGGCACGCTGGACTGCTTTGTAAACGGGCGGATTGGCTTATGGTGTTTGTGCAAAGCTCCGACGGCAGTCCCCTTGCCCACGATCCGGCCAATCACCATATACAGATGCAGGTGCCCCCGGATTTTTACTATATAACCGTATACAACCCTGGCGCGGTTGATTTAAGCTACATTCTGGAAGTGAACCTGCCCTTTACGCTCAATAGCGCAGGCATTGCCATGGTGAACCTGCCAGGCTGCCGTTTCCAGCGCGATGCCGCATCGGGCGACGTGAGCATAGTAAGCCCCTTTAGCATATCCAAATACGAGATTACCCAGGCCCAGTGGAAGGCACAGATCCAAATTACCCATCGGGCTATCTGGATGATAACTTTCCGGCCACTGCCGTTAAAGAAGCTTGTTACGCTCCGCTCATCAACCTGGCAGTGCACCCTGCTGGCCGCTTTTTGTACGGTAGCGGGCCTTCGGGCTTGTACGGCTATACCTTGGATGCCGCTAACGGTACGCCAAGCTCGGTTAACAGCTTTGGCAATTTTCTAGCCCCCACTACCAATGCCAAGCGCATACTCATAGATCCGGCAGGCTGTTACCTGTGGGTGCTTGGAGTTGGCGGGCTACCTACGCTCACCCAGCTACGCATCGATTCGGGAACGGGTATGCTCAACATCGTAGGCTCTGCCATGACCGGCCTAGCCGGCATGGGCGATGGGTTTTTAGCCATAGTCGATACGCCCTAAGCTGCACGTAAAAAAACCGCCCGGGAAGG
>JAKQNL010000096.1 GCA_029565815.1 Spirochaetota bacterium
CGGGCTATGCTTAGTGTTACGAAGCTTTGGGATTAACATGAGATAATCCTTTTTACAACAAACAGTTATGAAGCAATTTTACGTGTTTTTCTTGTTCATTTTGAAGTATCTACAGGAGCATGGCATACGAGTGTGCTATCCCAAAGCTTCGTAACACTGAACAGGGCTTGCGCGCACTCGTTGTAATCCATAATATAATCGCAATGCCGTACAGCACGATACCAGACCAGGCTCCTCGTCGTATTGCTTGTGCCATAGTTCTCTCTGTTGTAGCTGCCCTGTGCGCATGCTCGGCTGGCTCTGGCGGCTTAGCCATTCTGGACCCGGCCATGGCAGTGCTACTACAGGACTCTGTGCAGTTGTACCGCAAAACCGCCGGCGAGCTGCTGGTACTGCCTACAGAAGACCCGTCGGCCGCTCTGTATGCAGAACTGGACAAACGCGATCCTGCATGGATTATACTGTCGCCGCTCTTGGCCCAAGAACTGTCGTCCATACGAAAGGCGAAACCGGATATACCAATAGCTATCTGCACACAAGAGCCCGTAGATCCTGCATATAAAACCTGTAGCTCGGTATTCACGCGTGAAGAAGCTGCAAAGCTTGCCGCTGTAAGCATAGCCCAGCACACAGCCCAGGGCGGCCTTACCCTGGCCCTGTTTTCCGGTCCTGGTTCGGACGAAGCAGCCAAAGCATTTAACCAGGCTTGGATCGATGCACAAGCCCCCGGGGAACCGGTGCTTCGCATAGTGTCCGGCGGATTTAGCGTGGAAATTGCTACGGAACTGCGAAACCTGGACGTATCCGCAGCCTATATCGATGTGCCGCCTGCACAAAGCGCCCTGTGGGCGACCCGGGCTTTCGACGAATCGACGTTTGTAGCGCTTGCGCTCCCCTTTGGGCTAAAACCAGGCTACGGTGGCTCGGATGCGCTCATTGTGTGGGACATACAAAGCGCCCTGTCCAGGCTCAAAACCAGAATTATTAGCGGCAATCAGGAACCAGAAGCTTTTTCTTCGGAAAACGCAGCGTGGAAAGTGCTTTTTAGCCGATAATATAAACAAGGAATTGTTTGACAAAGGCTAGCTCCGAAAATATAATTCGATGAGCCTGAGATACGAACAGTCACAGCATTCACGCAAGGAGTAATCCGGATGAAACAGCGCGTCGTAAAGGCGGTTGGCCTGTCCCTCGTCTTAACATTTCTTTTCGCCGTACCATCTGCGTTCGCAGACGACGAAACCCTAACCCTGGAATCCATCGTTGTCCAAAACTTCGACAAGATGGATGAACAACCCTGGTTTGTCATCGGCAGCAAATTCTCCTCGGAAGGCTACCCAAAAGTGGCATCCGTTAAGGCATGGCCGGTATCGCTGCACGGTCCTATGGCTCCGGACAAGGATTTCCGCAGCTTAGGCATCGCCATGCTGTTTGACCGGAAAGAGTACAACTGGGTGGATATTGTTCCGGGCACCAAAACGGGAACCGGTGCGGACGTCAAGTACTCTCCTGTGGAACTTCCCCTGCCCGGCCGCGTGCGCATGCTCGACATGTGGATATGGTCTGGAAACTTTAACTACTATATAGAGGCATATATCCGGGACTACACCGGTATCGTGCATATCATCCCGCTGGGCGAGCTAAACCACGTCGGCTGGAGGAACTTCCGCGCGAACCTGCCCGGCAGTATACCCCAGTCCAAGAAATTCCTGCCCAAAAAAGAGGGCCTTACCTTCGTCAAGTTCCGCATATGGAGCCGGCCGACGGAAGTAGCTGCCGTTCCGACCCGGGCCGATTCGCCGGCATACGAAAAGGCTATTTATTTCTACTTTGACCACCTGAAGGTTTTAACCGACACCTTCGAATCACTGTACGACGGCGACAGCCTGTCAGACCCCGAGTTCATCAAGGAAATTTGGGGCTCGGACTCCACGAAGTAAGGGGATAGCATGAAAAAGAGCGTAGCCTTTCTGATAATCATCGTGCTTGCGGCATCCGCATGGGCTCAGGGAACCGTTGGCAGCGCCGACCCGGCAGCCATGGGCGTGGACTCTGCGCAGCAAAAGTTGCAAATCGTAACGGTGGATAAATTTGAAGCAGCCGGCTTCTGGAGCTCCTACATATCTGCGGACGAAGGCATAATACACGGCCGCCAGTTTGCAGGCGGACCTGCAGGCAAGGCAGACGAGCCGAAGCCGGAGGAACGCTACACCGGCATCGATCCCATGATAGCCGACCAGTATTCCTACGGCGTCAAGGTGGAGTTTTTCCGCCGTGGCTTCAACGAGATACTGATTCTCGCCCAGAAACCCATTCCTATAGAAGGCATTACCAAGACCGTATCTGTATGGGTAGCCGGCCGTAACTTCAACCACACCCTCAAGCTCATTGTAAAGGACTTCTTCAACAACACCTTTGAGCTTACCATGGGCAAGCTGAACTTCCAGGGCTGGAAGAAACTGTCTGTGGCCATCCCGCCGCAAAACCCCGACGGGTTTACCGGCATCATCCAGAGGAATTTCCACTTTACCAGCCAAATGGGCCTGCGCATTGTCGGTTTCAAGATCGAGTGCGACCCCATGGAAGCATACGGAACCTACTACGTGTACTTTGACGACCTGCGCGCGGTTACCGACCTCTTTGCGGAGGATTATCGCGACGAAGACGACATGGTGGACGGCTGGTGAAAACCGGCGATCCTCTACGCAAGGGCTCTCCACACGGAGAGCCCTTCGTTTTTCCGGAAATCAAAAGCGACCACTACGCGTTCCTTAAGCGCGTGCATTTCTTTCGCGACCTGTGCGACGAAGAGATACACATGATAGACAGCGCGTGCCACGAAGAGCGCTACGAGCCTGGCGACGTGCTGTTCTGCGAAGGATCCAAGGCGGATCGGTTTTACATCGTCATGGAAGGCCGCGTAGAAGTGTGGAAAAACTGGTATGAGGCCAAACCCGACCTGTTGGGTGTCCACGGAAGCGGACATTTCTTTGGCGAAATGGCCCTGGTGGACGAGTTGCCACGCTCGGCCACTGTGGTTGCGCGGGACAGCGTGCTTACCCTCTTTCTGTACCGGGATGATTTTCGCCGGCTCATAAGCAACCATGCGTCAATAGCCCTGTCGGTTATGTTGTCTATGTCGTCCTTGGTTCGTGCATCCAACGACAGTTTTGTAGACGACCTGCGAGCCCGCAACGAAGAGCTTACCCGAGCGTACGCGGAATTGGAGCGAGCTCAGGCAGAAAACCTGAAAAACGAACGCTTATCCACCCTGGGAAAATTCTCGTCCATGATATTGCACGACATACGTAACCCTTTGTCGGTCATAAAAGCCCAAGCCATGCTCATGC
>JAKQNL010000107.1 GCA_029565815.1 Spirochaetota bacterium
TGCGAGTCTCGGAGCGCATGGTTCAAATCCTCTCAGCAAAAAAAAGACGCGCCACCAAACTGTGGCACGTCTTTTTCGGGCTGAGAGGATTTGCCCTACAGGCTCCGGCATCCTGCCTCCGCCTTCCGGGCCGGGGGCGGCGCTTTCGGCGCCATCCCTGGCGCCTTTTCCTCCCGTTGGTCGGCGCGCCAACCCTTCAAATCCTCTCAGCAAAAAAAAGACGCGCCACCAAACTGTGGCACGTCTTTTTCGGGCTGAGAGGATTTGAACCTCCGACATCTTGGTCCCGAACCAAGCGCGCTAGCCCCTGCGCTACAGCCCGCGGTGGCGCGAACGCCAGAAAAAAAAATCCCGCGAAGGCGGGATTCGGGAGCGACGGGGATTGAACCCGCGATCTCCGGCTTGACAGGCCGGCGCGATAACCAGCTTCGCTACGCCCCCAACGTCATCGCTGACGGATGGCACTATAATGATACCGCCGTCTGCGTGTCAAGTGGAAAGAAACCACAGACGCGCGAACGGTCATTGGACCCTATCGCTTGCCGCGGGGTTTTGGCTTGTACGTCTTGCCCGCAGTGCCGCTTTTTTCTGCTGTGCGGCTCTTATGGGGGAAGTCGGGGCGTTGCTGGCCGGCAGACAGTATGAGTGCGCCGGATTTCTGATCCCGGGCGGATTTTGCTGGCGGCAGCGGCCCGTCCAAAATGGCTAGGCTCATGCTGGGCAGGTTAGCAAGCGCTCCGCGGGCCAGGGTGTAGCCACGGGCGGTGCATGCATAGCGGCCGTAGCCGCCGTCGGGCAGGCGGAACGCGTCGGAAACGATACGCACCCAGGGCTGAGCTGGATTGCTGGGGCTTGCAGCACTCCGGGAAGGTATGCCTGGTTTTGCGAAAATCCAGGACGCCACCAGCCTGTCTTTTGCAAGGCCCACCGACTCGGAGAAGTCCAACAGCCTACGGGGGGCAGCGTCTGTGGGGAGTGAAAAGTGGCACCAGGGAGCTTTGGACCGGCCTCGGGCTGTGATGACCATGCGTAAGGGCTCGTCCTTTGCCTGCGGACGCTTGTCTTTGGGCATGCGTTCTTTGTCCAGTTCGCGGTCGGCGCGAAAGGATGCGGAGGTGAACACGCCGGACATGGGGCAGGCGGCGTCGTGGGGGCAGGGGGCCGGTACGCTGCCGCCAGCCTGGATGAAAGCTTCGCGCAGGGCGGACAGCATGGCTCCGGTTCGGGGGTCGCCCGGTTCGACCAAGAGAACAGAGCCCTCGGGACTAGCTGTTTGGGCCAGGCTTGCCGCCAGTGCCGCCGCTTTTTCGTCAAGCCGGCCGTTTGCGGCCCAAAAGCCTTCGTTAAACACATTGGCTTCGGTTATTAATGAATAACGGGGACTGTTTGCCGGCCTGTTGTCCTGGGGGAATATGCCCCGCTCCAGCTGGACCGTCCAGGCTCCGGGAGTTCCGGCGCGCAGGCGCAGGCTGTCAAAAACCGCCTTGCCGGCTTCCAGAACTCTTGCAACACGGTCCATGCAGGTGATGGTTAGCTTTGTTTCCCGCAGTTCCGGTCGGGCTATCCACAGGGCTATGGGAAGAGTCAAAGGGCCTGAGCCCAGGTCCAGCACAGTGTCGCCGTCTTGTAGCTCTAGCTTTAGCGATGCCAGTATGGGAATGAGCCTGACCACGTTCCAGGGCAAAAAGTAGCGCAGATAGGCAGACAAGCGTGCCGGCTCGCCCATGTAGTCGGCGCGGCGGCTAGACTTTTCGCTGGTTAGGTCCTTCCACAGTTCCAGGACGTCCTGGCGCATGAGGTGCTTTTTGCCCGGGGGTAGGGGAAAGCCTTCCTCGATGACCGTAAGGAGGGTGTCCACAAGCGTAGCGGAATGCTGAGGTACGCTTGGTTGGCTGGATGAGACAAGGTCCAGATTCTGGCTACGGGGGGCTATAGTAGGCGTCATGCATGTAGTATGGCACAAAAGGCCTAGTCTGCGCGAGGGATGCGAAGGGGCCTTGAAAGGCGCCGGGCTGTTTGACAGCCCGGCCGATAGCCCGGAGCAGCCCGACCCCGCCTTTATGGCGGGGACGCGCCCAATTATAGAAATATTACAAGCTCAGGATGACCTTGCCGGAGTCGCCGGAGATCATCGCGTCAAAGCCTTTTTGGAAATCGTCGAAGGCAAAGTGGTGGGTGATGACCGGGGATATGTCCAGGCCCGAGAGCACCATGGCTTGCATCTTGTACCAGGTTTCGTACATTTCGCGGCCGTAGATGCCTTTAAGGAACAGGCCCTTGAAAATAACCTTGTCCCAGTCTATGCCCGCGCCGTTTGGCATGATGCCAAGCATCGCGACGCGGCCGCCGTTGTACATGGCTTCAAGCATCTGCGCAAAGGCCTGGGGGCTGCCGGACATTTCCATGCCAACGTCAAAGCCGCCTACCATGCCCAGTTCCTTCATGACGTCGCTTATTTTTTCTTTACTAACATTGACGGTGCGGGTTGCGCCCAGTTTTTTAGCAAGGTT
>JAKQNL010000129.1 GCA_029565815.1 Spirochaetota bacterium
GGCCGGTCTATGTGCGCGGGTATGACTAAAGCCCCGCGGCTGCTGGCGCTTTCGCACAGTTCGTCCCAGCCAAGGTTCAAGGCCGCGCCGTAGTACAGCTCGGGCATATCCAACACGTTTTCGTCTTCGTCCACCACTACCTGATCGCCAAGCTGCTCTGGATCGTAGGGGATGCGAGGCAGGTGCTCGGCCAGGAATTCGCCAAAATCTGCGGCCGCCTGGGGATCTGCAAACAGGCACAAAAGGTGGGCTTCCTCGGCGGAACATGCTTCCATGCCGTACAATGCGCTTATGCCTTCGCGGCGGGCGCATACAGCGAAGGCTGGGGCGTTTAAGGCTGCGTTGTGGTCCGTAATGGCCATAAGCTGTAAGCCGCGCGCGGCACCATCGTGGGCAAGCCTGGACGGAGACATGTCCAAGCTAGCGCACGGTGACAGGCAGGAATGATTGTGGAAATCGCAGGCCGTGTACACGGCGTTGTGTCAGCCCTTGGAGCCCAGGGCGGCGTACAGTATGCCGGATACCTGGAACTGGGTTTGTCCGCTAACGTGCAGCGCAATGCGCTCTTCCCTGGCGGCTTCTACCATGTCGTCGGGAATGGGCCTGTCGTTGCAGATGATAATGGCTGCCAGGTTGAGCATGGACGCCACGGCAACCGTGTTGCGGTGCGCTTGTATGGTTATAAGTACATAATCAGCCGAGGCCCGAGCCATCACGTCGGATAAAAGGTCGGATGTATACGCCCCTGCGATGGGCCTGTCGTCGAATGCTTCCTGGACCGGCGTAAGCGTAAGTACGCGGGGCAGTTCGGAAATGTTCATTCTGTACTCCATGTTCCTTATGATACAGTCATGGTAACCCGAAAATCGACGGGTCGGCTATACCGGCGAGCCGGGTTCCGTCTTTGGCGTGTGCAGGATGACCGCGATGACGGTGGTTCCCTTGCCTATAGCTGACTCGATGGAAAACTCGTTGGAAGATTTTCGTGCGTTGGGCAGCCCAAGGCCCGCGCCGAAACCCAGTGAGCGTATCCATTCGTTGGCGGTGGAAAAACCTTCCGTAAGCGCCGATTCTAGATTGGCGATGCCCGGGCCTGTATCCCTGGCCGTTATGACGGTTTTGTCCGGGCCCACCTCGAACTCCATGACGCCGCCATCGGAATGGATGACCTGGTTAAGTTCCAGCTCGTAGCTGGTTACCGAAGCCCGCCTTTGGACAGCTGGATCCACCCCCCGCTTTTTTAGTTCCGATTTAAGCGCAGCCGACGCGCGTCCGGCTGTCTCGAAGTCCCAGTGGCGGGTTGGAAAACTGAAGCTTTTACTATGCGCGGACGTGTTCTCCGGAGCGGGTTCGGCCTTTGCAAGACCCTCTTCCAGCCGCTCAACCTCGTGGTTCATTTCCACCAGTAATGCCCGGATTATGTCCTTTGCGCTGACGATGCCGGACAGGGCTCCATTTTTATCCAACACCGGAAAGCGCCGGTAGCCGTAGCGGTTAAGGTAGGTTATGGCAAAGGTAAGGGGCATGTCGGCTTCCAGGACGATGACCGATCGGGTCATGTGTTCTTGTGCACTCTGGTCTATCCAGCCGCCGTCCAGGGCTTCCAATATATTCTCTATGGTAACAAGCCCTATGAGCCTTGTGCCTTCCACCACGGGTACGCCGCTTATGCCGCGGTCCCGCATGAGCGAGCGTATATCCCGAAGGCTTGCATCCGGTGCTGCTGTTGCCAGGTCCCGTGACATGACATCGCCCACTTTGAGCCGGTAAATAAGCTCCAACACCGCTTTTGGGCCGGAGTTCAGGTCTATAGGTATGGATTCCACGCCTTAGTGTCGCACGGCTTTTGCCTGTGGACAAGTGCCTTCTCGCTCTATGTGTTACGAAGCTTTGGGATAATGTTGTTGCAATTGTAATTATGATATAGAATTAATTGAAACAAACGCTCTTGTGCACCATGAGGGCGCTTGTGCGATGCTCTTGCCCGGCGTTCTGCTTGGCTTACCTTGTCCGCTGGAATTTTATCCCAAAGCTTCGTAACACTAGTCATTGGTTGCCATGACGCAGTCCTTGGGTCATACTTACAGTGCCTTTTCCTCCTGGAGGTTTTCATGTTTCTAAAGTTAATTGCAAGGTTTTTTGCAGCGCTTAATTCCAACGCAAAAAAGGAGCAGATAGCCGCCGGTATTGCATGCGGTTTGTTGCTTGGCCTTGTGCCCGCGGGAAACCTGTTGTGGATAGCGCTGTTTTTGCTTACGTTTTTTTTCAAGATCCATTACGGCATGCAGATGCTGGCCATGGCCCTGTTCAAGCTACTTGCGCTGCCGCTGGCTCCGCTTGTGGACAAGCTTGGCTGGGCCGTTCTGAACGCGCCTTTCCTGCAGCCTGCATTTACCTCCCTGGCTGATATGCCCATTGCACCGCTTACCAGGTTCAACAACACGCTGGTTATGGGCGGCTTGCTTGTAGGCATTGTGCTGTGGGTTCCTGCCTTTTTCGGCTTTCGCTCGCTGGTGATACTGTACCGAAAAAAACTGTTGCCAAAACTGGAGCAAACAAAATTCTATAAGGCATTTATGAAGCTGCCCGGTGTTGCAAAGCTTGCCGGTTCGGTAGCTTCCATATCTGGCATGGGCAAGGACTGAGGCATCTATGAACACCGAAACGAAAACCGTGAAAACCGCAAAGCCGGGGAAAGTGCCCCGTACGTTCCGAAAAGTCATGAGCGTGGAACGCTGGAACAAGCGCTGGTTCCGTTATATCGAGCAGGAAAACGACCGCAGCTTTTTCCGTTCTTGTTTTACCGAGTCGCAAGGTTCCATGCTCGGCCTTGCTCCGGCGGATAAAGCCCAGGCTAAGCGCATGAAGCGGTTGTGTAAGGCTATTGTTGCAAATCGAGGCGTATTCAAAGCAGGACCCATCCTGGCTGCGGCCATCCTTGTCGTCGGCATAGCGGTGTTTGGTCTGTTCTTCATGAATCCTTTGCTGGAGAAGGCGGCGGAGCTTGGTTTGCAGGCAGCTTTTGGCGCAAAAGCAGAGGTGGATGGCCTGCGTTTTTCTCCTTTTGGCATGAGCTTTTCCATGGACCATGTTGCTGTAGCCGACCGGGAAGAGCCTATGACGAACCTGTTTGAAACAGGCCGCCTTGCGCTGGCTATAAGTCCTGCCGCCGTATTCCGCGGCAAGCTGTACATACGCGAGGCAACGGCCGATTCCATTTCCGTGGGAACTCCGCGGACGGTGTCCGGGGCCCTGCCCGACAAGCCAGCATCGGCAAAAAAAGCTGCAGAACCAGCCCCCGATGCACCGCCCCTAGTGGACTTTAAGAAGTTTGATGCACAAGCGCTTTTGGAACAGGAAAAAGCAAAGCTTGCTTCTCCGGTTGCATACGCGCAGGCTACTGCTTCCTACATAGAAGCCTCTGCCCGGTGGAAAGACAGGGCCGCAGCATCCTCGGAAGCGGTTGAAAATCTGCAGGCGCAAACCAAGACAGTGCTTGCAATCGATCCAAAAGCAATCACGAGCGTGGAGGCCGCAGCCGCGGCTATTGCTAGCGTAAAAAGCGCCCTCGGTTCGGTTGGAACTGTGGTGGCCGAAGCAAAGGCGGTAGCTTCCGGCGTAGGAGATGATACCAAAGCAGCCGCTGCGCTCTTGGCTGCGGCCAGGGCTGCGCTCCCGGCTGACATACGCTACCTGGTGTCTTTGGTGGATCCAAAAAGCGGAGCGGCCATGGCAGCCCTTGAGCCGCAGGTAAAAGCCATGCTGTCCAGCCAGGCTAAGCAATATTTGTATTATGCCCAGCGTGCGTGGACCATACTGAGCGGCTTGGCCGACAAAGTTCCTTCCGGCAAAGCCGCGGCAAAAAAACCTGCCCGAGTAGTCGCGCGCGGCCGCGATGTGTACTTTCCGTCTACGGCCTATCCGCGTTTCCGCCTTGGTCGCTTAAGCTCCAGCTTTAAGGATGATGATAAGGCCTGGGACATAGTGCTGAGCGAGATTTCCACCGAGCCTGCATTGGTGCCCGCTCCGGCCACGCTAAGCCTGGCCCTCGCTGTAGGCAGCTCTGCGTTCAAGGCGGATGCGAAACTGGACTTGCGCGGCCAGCCGGCCTGGAGCGCAGCCCTCGATGGCAGAGGCTTTGGCGTACAGCTTGGGTCCGCCCTGGCGTCGCTTGGGCTGGAAGGCTTACAAGGCAGCTTGGCTGGTTCCGGAACGGCACGCGGAAGCTCCCCGGACGATTTTTCCATGGGCCTAGTGCTGGAACTGAGTAAGGCAAGCGTTGCGAAACCAGAAGGAACCTTTGGTTCCGCCTTTGCCCAGGCTTTGGCTAAAACAGAAAGCCTGCAGGCGGACGTAGGTTTTGTTCGGGCTGCAGGAAGTGATGATACATTCACGCTCACGACCAATATCGACGAGCTGGTAGGGCAGGCTATTTCCGCCCTTGCTAAGCAGTACGCGGACAAGGCAAAAGCGCAAGTGGAAAAAGCCATGCGGGACTACGCGGCAAAGGAACTGGAAGGCAAGGTGTCCACCCAGGAATTAGACGCGCTTGCCGCGCTCATACGGGGCGACGAAGGAGCTGCCGGCGGCATAAAGGCGGCTTTGGATAAAAAGCTAGCGGACTTGGAAGCCCGCGCCAAGGAATTGGGCGCTGGCGCATTGCAGGGTTTGGGCATTCCGTCCATACCCGGAATCCCATCGACAGGAAAACCATGACAGACAAGAAGCTTACCAAGATAGTGGCTACCGTTTCCGACCGCCGCTGCGATTCGGAATTCATCCAGTCCATCATCGACGCCGGCGTCAATGTGGTGCGCCTCAACACAGCCCACCAGAGTCCGCAGGATTCCGTGCGCGTGGTAGCTGCCGTGCGTGCGGTTTCGGATACCATAGCGATACTTGTGGATACCAAAGGACCGGAGGTGCGCGTCCGGGGCCTTGTCGACGCATTGGAACTGAAAGCCGGGGACACGGTTACCATCCCGAAGGTGGATGAGCTACGCAAGGGCTTTGACGTATCCTATGCGTCCTTTGTGGACGAGGTGCCCGTTGGCGCGCACATACTCATGGATGATGGATCCATAGAGCTTGCGGTGCGCAATAAGGCTAACGGCATGCTCTTGTGCGAAGCCCAAAACGATGGCGTTTTGAAAAACAGCAAGAGCGTGAACGTGCCCAACGTGAGCCTGAACGTGCCGTCCCTGTCGGATAAGGATAGGGCTTACCTTAAATTTGTGGCGGACAATGCCATAGACTTTGTTGCCCACTCATTTGTGCGGGACAAGGAAGATGTACTGGAAGTGCGTCGCATACTGGATGGCTACGGCTCTAAAGCGCGCATCATCGCAAAAATCGAGAACGCCCGCGGTGTAACGAATCTTCCGGAAATCCTGGATATAGCCGACGGCATCATGGTGGCTCGCGGCGACCTGGGCGTGGAAATCCCCATGGAGCGCATACCCGGCATCCAAAAGCACATCATCGATTTGTGCGTACGCAAGGGTAAGCCTGTCATCACGGCAACCCAGATGCTGCACACCATGATGGAAAACCCCCGCCCAACGCGGGCCGAAGTGTCAGATGTTGCCAACGCGGTTTTTGACGGCACCGACGCTCTCATGCTGTCCGGCGAAACCGCATCGGGCAAGTATCCCCTGGAGTCTGTACAGGTCATGGCCCGCATCGCGGCCCAGGCGGAAAGCCAAAAGCCACGCAAAGCCCACCTGGACAGCGAAGCCAGCCCAAACCAGGTGCGCACCTTTTTGGCCCGCAGTGCCGCGGAGAGCGCGTTTCGCCTGCCCATTAAGGCAATCATCGCGGACACGGAAACCGGCCGCATAGCGCGCATCCTGTCCACCTACCGCTGTCATGT
>JAKQNL010000383.1 GCA_029565815.1 Spirochaetota bacterium
TGTTCATGCATGCTCCTTAGGACGCGGACATGCCCGTGCCCCTGCCTATGGTCCACACGACGGGCTTGAATCCAAATATGCGTTCGTACTCTTCCAGCCGCTTTACGTATTCTTCCATGGCGCGGCTTTCCATGAGGGTTATAGTGCAACCGCCAAAACCCGGGCTTGCCATGCGGCTGAACACGGCACCGGATAGCTCTTGGGCTCGTTTTACCAGCCAGTCTATTTCCGGGCAGGAAACTTCGTAGTGGTTGCGTAGCCCAGCTTGGGACTTGTTTACGATTTTGCCCAAAACGGCGATATCAGCCTCTTTGACGGCTGTACGGGCTTCTTTTACCCGCTGCACTTCTTCTATATAGAAGGTGCAGTGGCGACGCACGTGTTCGGGCATCTGGCCCATCATCTCGTCCAGGTCCGAAACGCCGTAGGCACGGAGACCCGGCGGCGACTTACCGCCCAGTATGGATAAGCCATGCTGACAGTCGGCTTCCCGGTCCAAAAGCTCCTGGCTGACAGGCAGGCGGGGCACCCGGGAATCGGTAAGCACCAAGGCATAGTCGCCAAAGGGGCTTGGCAGGTTTTCGTAGCTGCGCTTTGCGGCGTCGATGAACAGTATGCTGCCCTCGCGTGCCCGAATAGTAGCCAGGTAAGCCCTGTCGTTGACTGGCTGTTCGTAGTATTCCCGATTTATGGCGGCTACAGCCTTTGCGATGGCATCGTCTGAGGTATCCGCAGCGGCTAGCGTAGCTGCTGCGCGCACGCATACGCAGGACAGCGCAGCCATGGATCCAAGGCCAAGGCCCTGGGGAATATCGCCGGAAATGGTTACGTTATAGCCGCGGGGCGGGCCATCATGGTCGAAATAATGGGCAGGGGCAGCCTTGGATGTGTTTGCCCATCGGTCTTCCCGGCGGTACTTAAGGTTGGATACATTGGTGCGTTTGCGTTCGTTCAGGTCCGCTGCATACAGGCGCAGCGACGAATCTCGCCTTTGGCTTATCGCTATGGACAAACGCCGGTTGAAGGAAAAGGCCATGAGGGCGCCGTGGTGGGAAACGGTATGTTCGCCGAGCAACTTTACAACCCCGGGAGCAGAAACTACCAGATCTGGCAGGCTTTCGTACTCGCTAAGGTGTAATGGAGCTATTACTGGCAGTGCATCAGTGTCCGTCTTCATGGGTGTGGCTATCATACTTCATAACGGCCCCGGTTTCAACGAAAATCGGTCTTCAGCATGAATGGTTTTTTGACAATCTGGCCGAAGCGTTGTACTATTCAGTACATGAAGGCTTTTGTATGTGCTTGGTTTTTCGCTATTGTCGCCTTTGCATCCGGTTGTTTTAGCGGACCGGAGGTCGCACCGGAGCAGCAAGATGCTGCAGTAGTGGCGACGGATACCCAGCCAGGCGCTACCATGGATGATCCCCTTGCCGACACCTCCTTTGACGGATTTTCTGTCAGCGCAGAGGTCAAGCAAAGCACCATGGTCGATGTCCAGTCGTTTGTAGAGCAGCTCAATCGTATCATAGCAAGCAGAAACTACGACGAATGGACGAAGCACCTCACTCCCGATTACCTTGCCCACTACTCAAACCCCGAAGTCTTAGCCGAGATATCCCAAGATCCGGCCTTAAAGCGATACAGCCTCGTGCTGCGCACTTTACGGGATTACTTCAACTATGTTGTCTTCCCGTCCAGGCGGGACTCACAGGTGGACGACATAGAGTTCCTGGACAAAAGCCGCATCAAGGTCATATGGATAAGCCCTAAAGGCGAGCCCTTGGTACTTTACAATCTTGAAAAAATAGGCGATACATGGAAGATAGCTATCTGGAGGTAATCTCATGAAACATTCCATTGTGCTCCTCTTTGCCGTACTTGTGGCGGCCAGCCCTGCCCTTGCCCAGAGCACAGGCAGCGAACGAACCGTAGAAGAGTCGTACCTCCAGCAGTCTCTGGAGACCATGATCATAAGGGAACAGGCTTATGGTGAGTCCAAAGACTCCAAGCTGGTTGCCCTTCAGTATATACGGGAAGCAGTAGAAGGCGGTCGTACCGGCCCCGATATCCAGGCTGCCCTGGAGTTTTTGGCAACCGAAAGCACCTACACTATCATCCGCTCCGGCGGCTATGGCAGGCCTACCAACAACTACCCCGATGTCAGACGCGAAGCTGCCTTCTTATTGGGCAAGTTCAAAACACCCGAAGCGAAAGACACCCTCCTTAAAGTGGCTTTGGCCGACACCGAGCCCATGGTCATCGCAGCGGCTATCCGCTCCTTGGGCGAAATAGGCATTATCGAGAACGACGACGTAACCCAGGCCATTTCGTTTATTGTGAACCGCTTTGACATACTGATGCCGGACAACAGCCTGGCTTTTGAGGCCATTATCGCTTTTGAGCTTCTTGCTGAAGCAAACAAGGGCATAGCCGACCCGGCTGCCATTCGCGCCATCATGCGCATAGCAGAAGGCAATTACATAAAGCCCGTTCAGGATCGAGCAAAGGCGCTTTTAACCAAACTGCGCCAGTATGCAGCAGCTGGCAAATAAGCCTTTTGTGCATAAGAAAAGGGGCTGTCCAACAAGGACAGCTCTTTTTTTATCCAACAGCTTGGTGGTTCTTTACGGCATAAACCGAGCTTCACGGTATCGGCGATAGTTTCGCATGAAAGAGCGGGAAAAAATCTTGCGTAATGCCGGTATACGTGACAGCCATGACAGAACAGGCGCAAGGAAGGCAAACTGGAGCACAGGCCCTATAAGGAGCAAGGCTATTCGGGCTAGTACTGTGCCTACCGGGCCGAGCGCTAGCGGAATGGCAAAGGCTGCAATAGCCAAGGCCACTGCGATAGTGCTATGGGCATACATAAGCAGGTTCGATGTTACTATGGAACGGCTTGGGCATATATTGATACACCGGTTGCACGAATCGCAACGGCCGCTCCAAACAGGACGAGCGCTACGCATGCGTATAGCCTGCGCCGGACACGAGCGGGCACACAGGCCGCAGGACGTACAGCTGTTGTCGCTAACAAACAAAGCAGCCAGCGCGCGCCTGCCAAACAGGCGGAACATGACCGCAACAAGCTGAGCCGATTTTCTTGTAGCTGTCTCTGCAACAAAGCGAGCAGGACTGCCACCGGCAAGGGCCGCACTAAAAGAACGTACTTCGTGGTCTCCCTTTTCCAGTAATACAGGCAGGTGCTGCTCTTCGGGCGGATTGGACATTTCTGTCCAGTTAAGCGGATACGATGCCTCGCTTAAACCTACAATTTCCCACCCTCGCCGTGCTACGATTCTGGCGGCGGAAAATAGCGCATCCCCGCTCCATCCACCGGAATACTTACCCTTACGGTTTTCGGAACCGCACACGCACAGAAGTGCAAGCTTTGCCCCTGGCCGCCGAGGCAGAGTCCGTATCCATTGGATCATGGTGAGCGAAGCGGAAAAACCAAGTGAAGAAAAAGCAACAATGAGCAGGTCGCAGTCTGCTATGCCCTGGTATGGATCGGCCATAGCCTTGGTGACAAGACGTGTATCGACAGTCCAGGTAGGAGCCGGGAATTGGGCAGCGACGATTGCCGAAGCACGTGCTGTATTGCCTGTTCCCGTATACGTTCGGATACATAGCTTCATAGTTCGATGTCTCCATAGCAGATGCAAACTCTTAGTTTTGATCGAGTTTGATTATACCACAGAATTGCTTTTTTTTAACATACAGCGCACACTTCGATAGCAGCTTGTTTGCCATGACGAGCGCGAACGAGAAGCACGGGAACGAAAGGATCACGATAGTATGAAAAAAGCAGTTTTATACGGTATTGGCGGTTTGGCCGTTCTTTGCGTTGTTGCGCTAGCGGCATTTTTACTGTGGGCGCTCAATCCATCGGCACCCGGCCCGGATGCACTGGCAGCGCTACAGTCCGACGCAACGGTGAAGGTTGTCGATACGGGCGATTACATCGCGTTTGTACCCAGGGGGCAAACTGCGCCTACTGCTTTTGTGTTTTATCCGGGTGGCCATGTCGATTACCGAGCCTACTCGCCCATTCTGTTTCGCATTGCCCACAAGGGATACCTCGTAGTGCTGGTTCGCGTAAAACTCTGCCTAGCGTTTTTTGATATAGATGCCGGTCTTAGGGCTTTTGATGCATTCCCTGAGGTACAGAGCTGGGTTGCAGGTGGACATTCGCTGGGCGGAGTAGCCGCAGCCATGTTTGCCCAAAGACAGCCAAAAATAGCCGGCTTGGTGTTTTGGGCTTCCTATCCGCCGAATGATAAACTTAAGGCATCCGGCCTACGTATGCTGAGCATCTATGGCAGTGAAGACGGCGGTCTGGATGATGGCGCTAAAATTGAACAGCACAAGGCGTTCCAGCCCGATGATACGATTTTTGTCGAACTTGCAGGAGCCAACCACGGACAGTTTGGCGATTACGGCCCGCAGCCAGGGGACAATCCGGCTACCATATCCAGTGAAAGCCAGTGGCTCCAAAGCGCTCAGATTACATCCGATTTTCTTGCATCGTTTGGCCAGTAAATTTGCTATTGTATAGCTACAGGAGCGAATGGAGTATATCCGTTCGCTCCATTTTGTTTGCAGTATGTGACGTAGTCCTGGATTTCTTTGTGCCTTAGTGGCTTGTGCGCCTATTGTCTACACTCCTGCATTTCTCTGTGTCTCTGAGCCTCTGTGGTTCAATTCCGTCTTGCTTTTCCTTAATGCCTTAGCGCCTGTGTAATGACCACATAGCACACAACAGGGTGCCCGGTAAAAATCCTATCAGTATGCCTGCAAGGAAAAAAAATGAGTAAGCTAGCGTTGGGGCTTTCCGAGATCCCAGGGATTGAAAACCTCGATACCGGTCTGGACAAAGTCCTTTACATTTCGCGTCGCCAGCACGGCGCCATTGCCGATAGCGCACGAGGCTATTAACCCATCGACTACGGGAAGGCAAAAGCCCCTGGAAGCCATCAATGCGTCTAGGTGCCCCCAATGAAGGGCGACAGCGGCGTCTATGGGAAGCACCCTGGAGCCGAATCGCCGGGTAAGTTCCAGAAGCCAGTTCTCAAGGCCGCTGCGCTTGGCGCCGCGGGCGAGCTTTTCGATGCCTTTTTCAAGCTCGCCTAAGGTGATAGAACACAAATAGAGCTCGGATTCATCCTGAGAGGACAACCAATCAAGTACGGCCGGGTTCGGGCGTGGACGGATTGCCTCGGAAATGACGCAGGTATCCACTATGATTTTCACAGTTCGACCTGCCGCCCGCCCTCCCGGGAGCGTTCGATGGCAAGATCCGCCCTGGGGGCGCTTCCCAGAAAGCTGAGGAAATCCCCGCCCCCCCTGGTGAGACGGGCGTATTCGTCATGTGAAACCATCACCACCGAGGCTTTGCCCCGCAGGGTGATGACCTGGGGACCTAGGTCTATGGTCTGCCGCACCAGCTCGCTGAACCGCGCCTTAGCATCCTGCAATTGCCAGGTGAATGAATCCGCCATACCGTACCCCCTCTGTATATATTACTCTGACCAGACTGACTAGTCAAGCGTAGTTTGAGCCGCTCAGACCAGGAAGCTCAGGAAGCTGTTCAAGTATAGGATCAATGAGTAGGATTAGCCTGAAACTTTTTCCTCCGCGCATCCGTGGTCTGATTTCCTAGTGTGCCCCGTCTTCCGGTTTAGCTTGCTTAATGATACCGAGCTTACGGTTGATGAAATAGGTAAGCCCCGTTGCGCCACTGATAGCCACGGGCATAAGGAGTATGTGCTTGCCGATGAACGGGTTCAGTATACCGGCTAGAATACTGCCGTTAAAAAAACCGATCAGTATGCCGACAAGGAGCTGCATTTTTTTTAATGGAATTTTTTGACCAGCGATTCTGTTGCCAATCATGACGCTTATGTCGGTGAACACGCCGGTGAGGTGTGTGGTGCGGATGACCGCGCCGGAATAGGTAGTAGCCATGGCGTTCTGTAGGCCGCTAGCAAAAGCTAGCAAAAGTAATGACAGTAGATGGTAAGGGCCGTACAGAAACCATGCCGTACCTATCATGGCACATTCGATAAGCAGGCTTACACCATAACGACGGCCGAGCTTTAGCTGGTAGCCTCGTATAATATAGCCGCTGAGTATACAGCCGGCCATGAAGCATATAATGATGAGGAAATAGTGCAAGAAAAAGGGGGTGTTTCCGCTTATCAGCTCGTTTACCATAAAAGAAAAGTTGCCGCTTTGATGCGTTACCGCGTGGTGGGACACGCTGGTGATAGTGAAGGTATTTATGATGCCGGCAGAAAATGCCATGATGAACGCGCCAAATCCTACCCACGCTGGCAGTTTGTTTATCATGTATGCCTCCAAATTTGTGCTTGACTTGCTGCATTCTACGCAAGTCATGCGGCAAGGAGCAAGAGTAAACACTGCAGTATCGCTATATTTTTACCGCACTGTGAAGAAAAATGCACAAGTCGATATAGAGTAATTTGCAGGAATGGAGTTAATTGCGGCTGTTTGGACCGGGCCAGGGATAGGAGGGGCGCAGGCGAGCTGTTGCGAGCCTGTGGTCCAGGACGACGAGCAGTACAGCGAGGCGGCCTGGACTGAAACCCCGCATAGCCCGGTGGTGCGGCCCTTTGGAAAAAAAGGGGCTGCACCAGGCCCCCATGTACCAGCGAGTTTTTGAGCGATGCGGGATTCGAACCCACCACCTACAGCTCCAGAGGCTGTCGCTCTATCCAAATGAGCTAATCGCTCG
>JAKQNL010000384.1 GCA_029565815.1 Spirochaetota bacterium
CGCCGAGCCCTCCTTAAAGCATACGGCGCGGAACTGGTGCTTACCGAGGGCACCCTGGGCATGAAAGGCGCAATAGCCAAGGCAAAGCTTTTAGTCGAGTCCATACCCGGGGCTTACATGCCCATGCAGTTTTCCAATCCGGCAAATCCGTTAGCCCACGAACAAACGACGGCTCGGGAAATCTGGAGCGATAGCGACGGCAAGGTAGACGCGTTCGTTGCCGGTGTCGGAACGGGCGGAACCATAAGCGGTGTAGGGCGATTTCTTAAATCGAAGAACCCCGCTGTCCGTATCGTCGCGGTTGAGCCGGAGGATTCACCGGTGCTGTCCGGCGGGCAGGCTGGCCCCCACAAGATACAGGGCATAGGCGCAGGTTTTGTGCCCGAGGCTCTGGATAGGTCCGTGGTGGATGAAATCATCAGGGTGAAACACCAGGACGCAGGCGAAACGGCCAGGAACCTGGCAAAGCAAAAAGCCCTCCTGTGCGGCATATCGTCCGGGGCAAACGTATGGGCGGCGCGCATGGTGGCCGCCCGGCCGGAATTTGCCGGCAAGACGGTGCTTACCATCATCTGCGACTCGGGCGAGCGCTACCTGTCTACCTGGCTCTTTGGCGAACAGTAACACTAGGCGGTTTCTATGCGCCGCGGTCCAGGGTCATGGCGCTGTACACTTTGTTGAAAATCTTGTCCGTTGTAAACGGAGCCAGTATGACATGGTCCGTACCGCTGGATCGGTAGGCTACCAGGTCATCTTTGTTAAGGGTTCTGGCAAGCAACACGATAGTCGTTTTGCGCCGGGAAGCGGTGCTTCGAATGGTGTGTAGCATTTTGAAGACGGTATCTTTGGGTATGGCAAGATCTACAAACATGACCACGTACTTGGGGTCTTCCAGCATGGGCCGCAGGTTTTCACCGGCGCGTACATTTTCTATCTCAAAATATACCGACAGAGCCTGCTGCACTAAAAGGTACAGCCCCGGGTCCAGGGAAACGAACAAGAGGTGCTTGCCCCTCATGCGCGAGAAGAACAGGTTCTGCTTTTCCGATAAAAGGTCGTTGTCGAACAATTCGGCGGCTACCGGGGTAAAGTCCTTGGTGATGTATTCGAAGAGGGAAGTTTCCTGCGGATTGTAGTCGTCCGCGTTGATGCGGTCTGCGCTCGGGTCGCCGTAATAGGTTAGGCTCTGGATGCCGGAACTAGCAAGGAGGTCCAGCGTTGCCTGTCCAACCTCCTGCATGGCTTTAACGAGGACGCTGCCGTCGGGGGCATACAGATCCAGGAAAAAGCGCGAGTCCGGTTTTAGCGCAACGGTGGGCACAGATGTTTTTACGTTAAAATCGGCTATCAGGGAGCGGTATCCTTCATAGTAGTCGGCTACCCGTTGTACCTCTTTTAGTTCCGGTATGGAATCCAACACCGACAGAAATGCCTTCACTTTGCTGAGCACCACGATCTTGTCCGGCTTTGGTTTGATGTTTGGCAGCTGCAAAAAGGAAAACAGCCGGCGCACGTTTTCGGCGTTGATAAGGTCCGGATACATGCTTGGTATAATGAACATGATTCTGGGCGTGCGTATGGCTTTCTGATCAATGAACCTGGCTATCAGGTACTGGAGCTCCGAGGTTTTATCCGGTTCCAGGTTGCCTTCCAGTTGTACAATAAGCAAATTGCTCTTCGCATGTATGTCCATGAGCATGGGCGTACGGCGCTGTGGGCTTGGTAGGGGCACGCGGAAAAACTGGTACAGCCGTTCGGCAAGCGCAGCCGGGTTTATGCGCATGGACAGGAAGGCCTCAACCTGGTGCTTTTTGAAATACTCGATTTCCTTGGGCTTAAAGTCGCCCATTAGGAACACGGGTACTTCTTCTATAACCCTGGTATGTTCTTTTTTTATGATAAAGCCGACAGCGTCCAAAAGCGGCGCTTCCTTGGTCATGAGTATGAGGTGAGGCGGATCTTTTGCGCACATGGTATATGCGTGTACATGGCTGTTGCTTACCGTCACCTGAAAGCCTTTGATGCTCAGGTAGTCGGCTAAAAACCGCGATAAGAGGACGTCCGGATGGGCAATATGTATTCGTGGCATAGCTATCCTAGCGCTGCCCC
>JAKQNL010000154.1 GCA_029565815.1 Spirochaetota bacterium
ATCTCTATGAAATGATTCCCGCCGCCAAGAGTGCCGAGCTGTTCGGCGACGGTACTTCGTGGTTCTTCTTGGCCGACCAGGTTTCTGTCGGCGGCCCGGAAGGCCAGACGGCCTTATCCGATTTCACCGCGTCGATAAGCGCGGACGGCGGCTTCAGTTTTGTAGCGGATGCAGCCTTGCCGCTTTCGCTTCGTTCTGGCCTGCACAGTGAAGCAGGTTCTGGGGATGCACCGCCGCAGCTGCCGCCCCGCATCAATCTGGAAGGCACCGTTACCGTCGATGCAGGAAAGCCCTATCTGGCCGCTACGGTCAAACTGGATCCCTTTGCCCTTGCTCCGTTTAGCCCCGTACTGTCCGCTCTTGGCGGCAGGCAGCTAAGCTCCGTAGTGTCGGATTTTACCCTTGGCTCCAGTATATCGGTGTTTAGCGACTTTAAGGATATATCCTACAGTTCTGGCGATACGCTTATTGTGTACAAACCTTGGTCGCCGGCCTACGCGTTTGTATCGTTTTCCGGAGATACACAAAACCTAAGCGTGCGCGAATTGAAGGCCAATATCCGCGGCTATGAGGTAAGCGGTTCCGCATCGCTGGATTTTGACCCGGCCGGACCGTTAGGATTTGCCCTTAACCTGTCGGTACAAGACGTACCTTACCGTTTTTCCGGCGGCTACATGGACGGCAGCCTTTTTGTGTCCGGCGATTACGGAACGAGCATAAGCATGAGCAGTTCTGGCGGCATTACGCGCTTTCGGGCTGCAGTGGATGCGATGCCGGTTCCGCTAGGCTCGGGTGTTGGCCTGTTAAGCCTTGCATCCGACGGCATGTACGCTTCCGACAGCGACTGGGCGTTTTCGCTGTCCATGTTCGAACTGGATGCGCCCGCCTCGTCGAGCTCCATCCCGGACCTATCCATGCTAGCATTTATTAACCAAGATGGTGGCAGTATACACGACATACATATATCCGACCGGGTATCGGATGTCAGTGGCTTTATTGACCTACAGTGGCAGCCAGGTGGCGGAATTGTAGCCGACGGTTCCTTAAGCGGGCCTGGCTCCGAAGGCTATGCGCTGAGCGCCCGCTACGCTTCCCGTACACAGAGCGATGACAGCCCGTCGCCAAAGCAATGGTCGGCCGATCTTGTGCTGAGCGCTGCTCCCGTTGCGCGGCTTGGCATACAGGGCCTGGAAGGCTTACTGGACGCAAGGGTAAACGCACAGGATATTTTCGGTAAGACCCAAGCGGATTTTACCTTTAACCTAAACGGCGGAGCTTCCGCCATGGCAGCGCTACGCGACAAGCTATCCGCATCCGGATCCGGTGCATACCGTGACGAAACCCTGTTCCTGGTGGATACAAGCGCTTCGTACCAGGGCCAGAAGCTGTCCGAGCTGGCTGCACGCTACGACCTGTCCAGCGGAGCGGCCAGCCTATCAGCCACCGTGGAACTTGCCCTGGGCGCGCAGCCAGTTGTAGCGAGTATACGAGCCGAAGGCGCTTCCGATGCCCCACCCGGCGCGAACAGGCTGTCCAGCTACAGCCTAAGCGGTTTCGTGGACTCCATGGACTGGATGGGAGCTCCGGTGAGCCCATGGCCGTTTAGCGCAACGATAGACGGCCGCGCCGTATCTATCCGTGCTGGATCCAACGGCGAAGCTGTAGCGGATCTGGGTGCAAACGGTGAACTGTATGTTCGCCTGGATCAATCGCTGCCCCTATCCCTGGTGGCCAATGGACAGATGCTGGACGGCTCTTTCAGCGTGGACGCGCGCGACATAGTCCTGGATGCTTCGCTTATCTTCCCCCTTCTGGGCACTAACGAAGTAAGCGCAGTCTCCGGAACCCTAAAAGGCTCCCTTGCGCTTCGGGGAACGCTGTCCGAACCGAATATAAGCGGCAGCATGCACGGGGACAATGTGTTTTTGCTGGTTACCAATTATGTCAGCGAAGCCATAGGACCGCTGGATGAGCCGTTCTTCTTTACCGGAACAGCTCTAGAATCCGATCAGTCCGGCATGCGCTGCGGCTCCGCTCAAGTAAGTGCGTCCATCGTAGCACCCTTTGGCGGCGGTTTT
>JAKQNL010000158.1 GCA_029565815.1 Spirochaetota bacterium
TAGTGCGTTTTTTCGTATGCGAAAACCTATAGCCACATTGTGTAGCATATCGCCCGGACCGCCCAAAATAGCGAACGGGGCATAACCGGGGCTGGTCCGTAAAAAACGGTTCCCGTCAGCTTCCTCAAGCACATGGCCGCCCTTAATGCCCACCCGGCTATCAAAATTTTCCCTCACCATGGCTATGCCGGGCAAGGCCCGAGCCAACACTGCCTTAGCGCCAGGCGCATCCTGTGGCGTTGCAACGCAGGCGAGCGAGAATAGCAAAAACGCAAGCGCAAGGCAGCTGCAAGCACACAAGACGGGTGGCCGGACGGCGGTAGAAGAGCGCATAAAAGCCTCCGATAGTCGCATGGGTGGAATCTACTATAAGTGAGCTTTCTGCGGGCATCAAGGTGACGGCATCATGGTGACAGTCACCATCATCACCATGGGCTCCATGGGTTATGTGCTATGCAACACAATCGTGATATGATATATCAGAGACAGACTAAGGAGATATCATGGACTATACACAGCTACAGCCGGAAGCCGTATGGCGCCACTTTTTTCATATTTGCTCCATTCCGCATCCGTCTCACCACGAGGAGGCGCTGGCTAAAAACCTGCTCGCCTGGGCACAGGGCAAAGGCCTGGATGCGCAGCTGGACGCGGCAAACAACCTGGTGATACGGCGCAAGGCAGCACCGGGTAAAGAGAAGGCTCCCATGGTGATCATCCAGTCCCACCTGGATATGGTTGCCCAGGCGGCGGAAGGAAGCACGCACGATTTCCTAAAAGATCCCATTGTTCCCCGGCTCGATCCATCCGATCCGGCATGGCTCATGGCCACAGGCACTACGCTCGGCGCGGATGACGGTATAGGCGCAGCCATTGCCCTTGCGCTCCTGGAGGACGAAAGCCTTGCGGTAGGGCCGCTTGAATGCCTGTTCACTTCCAACGAGGAAGACGGCATGACCGGGGCAAAGGCACTGGAACCGGGCTTCGTGCACGGAAGCATCCTTCTGAACCTGGATGGCGAGCGTGAAAAAGAAATAACTGTTGGCTGCGCAGGCTCCGTGCGCACCTACGGCAACTACCGCATGCAGGCCAGCCGGCTGGAAGCAGGCACAAAAACCTACCGGGTGGAAATAGGCGGCCTGCTTGGCGGCCACTCCGGCGTAGACATAGCAAAGGGCCGGGCAAACGCCAGTCTGAGCCTTGCGGCTATGCTTTCCGCATGCGGGCCGTTCCAGCTTGTATCCTTCCATGGCGGCGACGCGAGTAACGCTATTCCGCGCAGCGCTTGCGCAGTCGTAGCCATGAAGCCATCCGGTTTTGCCGATTTTTCCGCCCGCATGGAGGCGCAAACCCAAGCGCTGCGGCACAAGCTCGTACACACCGACCCGGGCCTGCACCTATCCGTACGCGAAGAAACGGATACGGCATCGGAAGGTTTAAGCGAGCGCGACAGCAGTGCTTTCCTTGCCCTTTTTGCTGCCGTGCCAAACGGCCTTATCGCCATGGACCCGCACCTCCCGGGTGCTATCAAAACATCACTGAACCTGGGTGTTGCAAACGCAGCGGTCAAAGAGGGTTTTTTGGAGCTGGAAACCGCTATCCTGGTGCGTAGCTCTTCCGACCAGGAGCGAGATGCCATTGCGGCAAGCGCGGAAAACCACCTGGCAGGCCTGGGCGCCCTTGGATACAGCGTAGCCTCCCGAAGGCCAAGCAGCATGGCAGCGTGGGCTCCGAACCTGGCAAGCCCGCTCCTGGCGACCACAAAAGCTGTATACCGCGAGCTCTTCGGCCACGAAGCCGAGATCTGTACCACCCACGGCGGCCTTGAGTGCGCGTATTTCAAACCACGCTACCCCCACTGGGATATGGTATCGTTTGGGCCGGATCTGGAATATCCCCATTCGCCCGGCGAACGGGTGCGCATAGCATCCGTGGGCACTATGTACGAATTGGTCAAACGGCTGTTGGTACGCCTTAGCTAGGAAAGACTCTAGGCTGGGTACGCAAAAAAGGCTGGCCCAGCCTGGCTTCGTATTACGTAGCTCGCCTTGACTGCCCCGCACTGGGGGTGTAATCTGCTTGTACTCCTCCCACAAGGGCTTTACATGAATTATTCCGATCCTACTCGTATGGGGCTCCTGGCCTGTCCCGGTGGCGAACGCTTCGCCGAACAGGTCGTGCGCCGCCTGTCTACCATTTACCGCCGCCGCTTTGACCGCAAAGCCGAGGTGCTTGCCCAGCGCTACGGCCTTACAAAAGAAGCGGCCATGCGCCAGATGAATTTTGAAAACGACGCACAGTCGTCCCTGTTATACATTCCCGGCAACGTAAACCAATACCGATCGCCTCGTTTTAACGTGCGTGCCCGCTACACCTGGTTTCCCAACGGCGAGGTAAAAGCCGAGATCGTAGACTCCATACGCGGTAAGGATATCTACATATTCCAAGATGTGGAAAACCGCCTGGCCTGCAGCTTCAATGACTGCCGCGACCAACGCTGCCTGTCGGTCAACGACCATATCTTCTGCCTGCTTACCACCATAGACGCGGCTATACAGGCGGGCGCAGGGCGCATAACCCTGGTGCTGCCGGCCTACCCATACTCGCGGCAGCACAAGAAAAAGGGCCGTGAAGGGCTTACCGCAGCGCGTTTAGGCCAGATTTTGGAAAACTACGGCGTATCGCGCATCATCACCCTGGACATACACTCGCGCGAGATAGAGAACTGCTTTAACAAGCTTAGGCTCGAGAACCTCCATGCCTCTTACCAGGTGATAGAAAAGCTTGCGGCTATACTGGACATCGCTGACGACAGCCTGGTTGTTGTTTCGCCGGACACCGGCGCTGTGGACCGAAACAAGTTTTACGCAAGCACCCTGCAAAAACCCCTGGCTCTTTTGTACAAAGAACGCGATTACTCCAAGGTAAGCAAAGACGCAAACGACTCGAACATTACGGAGATGAAACTCCTTGGAGACATATCGGGCAAGAACGTATTCATGGCCGACGACATGCTTGGCACCGGCGGCACACTCCTCAAAGCGA
>JAKQNL010000178.1 GCA_029565815.1 Spirochaetota bacterium
GCCGGACGGCCGCATTGTCGACGTGCTTACCCGCAAGCCGATAAAGGGCGAGGTAGCCGGCGGCCATTACGAGCCACAGGAAGAGCCCCTGCCGGAGCGCCAGTTTCTGGTGCGCGAGCTAACCGGTAACGGGTCATTCAACGAACGCATCGACGCGTTTTACGCCGAACACGGCTCCGAGCTGTCCCGCCAAGCCCTTCTGGTGCGGGCGGAAAAGTATTTTGCCCAGAAATCGCTGTCCATCCACACGCGTATTGCTAGCCTGGAAAAGGCTCTGGCGGACAGCAGTAGCGCGGATCGGTACCGCGAGCTTGGCGATATACTGATGGCGTGCCAGCACCTGGATACGGCCACAGGCAGTGTACAAGCCGATGACTTTTACCGCGGTGGCACGGTGTCCATACGGGTCGACCCGAAAAAAAACGCGCTTCACAACGCGCAGGAGTACTACGAGCGATCGCATAAGGCAAAATCAGGCACACAGGAAAGCCAAGCGGAACTGGAACATGCCCGAGCCGAACTTGCCCGCCTGGAACATGACCGCAGTACGGTGCTTGCAGAGGAAAACCCGCACGCAATTCGCGCATTCCTTATGCGCAACCGAAGTTCTGCATCCGAAGGACCAAAACGCTATCCGGGCTTGTCGCTGGAGGTGGATGGCTGGGTCATACTCATAGGCCGATCTGCCGCAGAAAACGATCAGCTTTTGCGTCGACATGTACGAGGCTTTGACACCTGGCTGCACGCCCGGGACTACTCTGGCTCCTATGTGTTCATAAAGGCAAAAGCCGGCAAGAGCATACCCCTGCCCGTTCTCTTGGACGCCGGCATGCTTGCGGTCTATTACTCCAAGGCCAGAACCTTAAGCGCCGCCGACCTGTACTACACCCAGGCAAAAAACCTTAAGCGAGTAAAGGGCGGCCCCAAAGGCCTGGTCATCCCGCAAAACGAAAAAAACCTACGGGTTATGGTGGACGAAAAGCGCCTTAGGGAGCTGCGTAGGCTTATTGGACAGGAACACGACGCCGTATAGATTACTAAACTACTACCGCTTTTTGCATACGCAGTGTTACGAACCTTTGGGATAGCTTGTCGGCCCGTTTATGCTTTAGCCGCTGCCTCGCGCTCGGTGGCCTTGGAACTTGGCTGCACGCGCAGATTGAGCTGGCCGTCCTTGAGCCGAACGCGCACGGTGCCTCCGGGAGGGCACTGGCCGCTTACCATAATGGCTGCCAGCGGGTCCTCGATAAGCTTAGTGATGAGCCTTCGCATGGGCCGTGCGCCATAGGAAGCATCGTAGCCTTCCTCTATAAGAAAATCCGATGCCTTACGCTCCAGTTCTAGGGCTATGCCGCGTTCGGCCATGCGCCGGTACAGGCCAGCCAGTTCCAGTTCCAACACGGCGCGAACCTGGTCGCGGTCCAAAGGATGGAATACGGTAACCTCGTCCACCCGGTTAATGAACTCCGGGTTAAATAGCCGTTTCAGCTCGGTAAGGGCGGCCGCCTTAACCGATTCGTAGTCGAAGCGCTGCTCCTGTGCGCCAAAGCCAAGGCGCGAGCCTCGGGTTATGTCGCGGGTGCCGGCGTTGCTGGTCATAATGACCACGCAGTTGCGGAACGACACGGCGTGCCCCAGGTTGTCGCGCAACTCCCCTTCTTCCAAAAGCTGCAGGAGCAGGTTGAACACGTCGGGGTGGGCCTTTTCTATCTCGTCGAACAGAACCACGCTGTACGGCTTACGGCGCACGCGTTCGGTAAGCATGCCGCCTTCGTCATAGCCTACATAGCCAGGAGGGGCTCCAACCAGGCGCGATGTGTTGTGCCGCTCCATGAAATCGGACATGTCGATGCGTATGAGCGCGTCCTGGCTGCCAAAAAGGCTTTCTGCCAGGGTTTTTGCCAACAGGGTTTTGCCAACGCCGGTAGGACCTAAGAACAGGAACGAGCCCAAAGGCCTTCGGGGATCGGATATGCCGGCCCGGGATCGGCGTACGGCGGCTGCAAGGGCGGACACGGCTATATCCTGTCCAACAACGCGGCGGTGCAATTCTTCCTCCAGAAGCGACAGGCGCGGGCTTTCGGACTCCGCGATGCGCTCCACCGGGATGCCAGTCATTTCGGATACCACGGCGCGAACGTCATCTGCGCTTACCGTATAGGAAGCGGAGCCGGAAACTGCCCTGGCTTTTTGCGCCTCAAGTTCGCTTTTAAGCACACGCACGCGGTCGCGGATTTCTGCGGCTCGTTCGTAGTTCTGTGTGGACACGAGCGCTAGCTTTTCCTCATTCAGTTTGCGTATCTCCGACTCGATGCCGGACAAGCCCGGCTGTATCTCCGGGGCTTCCAGCTTTTTGCGCGCGCCGGCCTCGTCGAGCACATCGATTGCCTTGTCCGGCAAAAAGCGCTCGTTCACGTAACGCTGGGCATAGCGGGCCGCAGCTTCGATGGCTTCTGGCGCGTAGCGAACGCCGTGGTAGCGTTCGTAGCGGTCTTTGATGCCCGCCAGTATCTCTATGGTCGTTTCGACATCCGGCGCTTCTACAGGTACCAGCTGGAAGCGTCGTTCCAGGGCAGCGTCGCGCTCAAAGTGGCGGCGGTACTCATCCAGCGTGGTTGCCCCTATGCACTGAAGCTCGCCCCGGGACAAAGCCGGCTTGAGCATGTTGGCCGCGTCTATGGTGCCCTCGGCACTGCCTGCACCAATGATGGTGTGCAGTTCGTCAATGAACAGGATGACATTGCCCGCTGCCAGTATCTCGCGCATGATGCGCTTTAAGCGCTCCTCAAACTCACCGCGGTACTTGGTGCCTGCGACCACCGATGCAAGGTCCAGCACCATGAGGCGCTTTGCCTGTAAGCCGTCGGGTACATCGCCGCGCGCCATGCGTATGGCAAGGCCCTCCACGATAGCTGTTTTCCCGACACCCGGGTCGCCAACCAGTACCGGATTGTTCTTACTGCGGCGCGACAGAATACGAAGGACGCGGGCTGTTTCCCGCTGTCTGCCGACAACCGGGTCCAGCTTGTCTTCCCGGGCAAGGGCTGTCAGGTCCCGGGCGTGCTCGTCCAAGAGCGGCGTCTGGGTTTGGGCTGGGCGCCGTG
>JAKQNL010000200.1 GCA_029565815.1 Spirochaetota bacterium
ACGGCAAGGTAGCAAAAGCCTTCCAGGTCCATAATCTCGTTGGTGCGCGGGCCATAGCGGACTGCTTGGGCCAAAAACTCCAGCGAGCGTTCGTACTCCCGTAGCTCGTAGTGGCACTGGGCAAGGGCAGCCCAGGCATCAGCATAGGCCGGGTTTGCGGCTGTGGCTGCCATGAGCGCGTCCACTGCCCGGTAGATTTCCCCATTAGCCATAAGCGCTTGGGCTTCCCGGTAGCTTTTGGCCGGGTCTATAGCCTGGGCCGACAGCGGGCTTGTAGCGTACAGCGCACACAAGGTGGCCAATAAAAACCTGCTGGTGCGGGCGTAGCGGTAGCTCATGCTTCCACCTGTTCCACCGGCCTACGCATAATTTTTACAGCACCTATGCGATGGCCGTCCATTTCCTGAATGATGAAATCCAGCGACTGCCAGCTTGCTTTTTCAAAGCGCGCCGGTATGCGGCCAAACAAGTCGAACACAAAGCCGCCCAGCGTGTCAAAATCCTCTGCCGGTATGGAAAGCTCCAAAGCTTCATTCAGGTCTTCTATATTCGCGCGGGCATCCACCAGCCAGGTTGACTCACCCAGGGCAACCACATCGTCGCGCTCGTTGTCAAACTCGTCCTGTATGTCCCCGATGATTTCTTCTATTATGTCTTCCATGCACACAATGCCGGACACTCCGCCGTACTCGTCTATGGCTATGGCTATGTGCACGTGGCGGCGCTTAAACTCGCGCAAAAGCGTATCGATGCGTTTTGATTCCGGTACAAAAAACGGCTTTCGTATAAGCGCCGGCAGGTCGATCTCCGAGCCTTTAACCAAGGCATGGAGTAAATCCTTCACGTATAACACACCGGCTACGTCGTCTATGGTTTCCCGGTACACCGGAATGCGGGAGTGGCCGCATGCAAGCACCAGCTGCAAGAGCTCTTCCCTGTCCACATCGATGGGCAGGAACACCGTATCGATCCTGGGCACCATGACTTCCTTGACCGCAGTCTCGGACAGCTCATGGATGCCGCGTATCATCTCCCTACGTTCGGATAAAACCTCGTCCGAATCAGCGTTTTTTTCCTTATCGTCAGCCTTCTTAAAAAGCCCGGCGAACAAGCCCTTGGTTTTCACAGTATCAATTCCTCCGACCAGGCGCGTGAGCCTGTTATAGTATCGACCCGGCCAGCTGTGCCAACAGGCTTTCCTGGCGCAAAAGCATGGGCTCCGACGGGTCGTTGCTTGCGTGATCCATCCCAGACAGATGCAGGATGCCGTGTATAACAAGGCGCCGTAGCTCCTCGTCAACGCTTACCGAGAAATCTTGTGCGTTCCTGGCCAGTGCGTCAAGCGATATGACGATATCCCCGGCAAGAAAGCGCATACCGTCGGGCGTTTCATAGCGTTCGCCCTGCTCGAAGGACAAAACGTCCGTCGGGCCTTCCTTGTTTCGATACTGCTCATTCAAGTTCACGATGAACGCATCGTCGCACACAAGGAGCGACAGGTCCCAGCCGTCCTGCCCCAAGGCTATGATA
>JAKQNL010000208.1 GCA_029565815.1 Spirochaetota bacterium
CCGGCAAGATAATGTGCAAAACAAAACGTTGCGGTGCCGGCTGCAGCCCATGCTAGCCGTGCCATGTGCGGCCGAGCCCGTGCAAGCACCAAGGATAGCCGGACGCTTGTCATGGCTTTTTGGGGCTCCCGCGCTTTTTGCCAGCTGGTTTCGCTGTCGTTGTGGCAGCAGCGGAACTATCGCCCGATCGAGTCCGAACGCGTGCAGCTTGTATGGCGCTAGGGAGTATCACTGCCAATGCATCGGCTACGGTAGAAGCAAAATGGAAGCGCATATCGGAGGATACTTCGCTCGGTATCTCGTCCAGGTCTTTGCGGTTTGCCTCGGGGAGGAGCACATCGCGGATTTTCACCCGGTGAGCGGCAAGCACCTTTTCTTTTATCCCGCCAACGGGCAAAATACGCCCGGTTAAGGTTATTTCACCGGTCATGGCCCAGCCTGGCAGTATCGTCTTCTTGCTTGCCGCGGAAAGTATGGCTATAGCCAGGGTAATACCTGCAGACGGACCGTCCTTGGGTATGGCGCCTTCTGGCACGTGAACATGCAGGGTGTGCCCGTGAAAGCTTTTTTCGCCAAGGCCAAAACGGGTACCGTTTGCCCGCAGGTAACTGAGCGCGGCCCGGGCGCTTTCCTTCATCACGTCGCCCAAATTGCCCGTTAGGATAAGTTCGCCTTCTCCTGGGAACAGGGAAGCCTCTACCGGCAGCACCGTGCCGCCCTGCTCTGTCCACGCAAGACCGCAAGCAAGACCGGGCAGTGGGTCTGGAAACAATAGATCCAGTTCTTTTTTCCGTTTGCCAAGGAGCGTGTGCACGTCTTCTGCCTTTATGCTTTTTCGGTATCCTGCAACGCCGCCTTCTTTTTCTGCCCAGCCAAGCTCCACGGCGGACTCGGCAATCTTTCGTATAACGTGGGCTATTTCCCGCTCCAAAGAACGCACGCCAGACTCCATCGTGTAGTGCCGGATAATCTCCAGAATGGCGTCGTCCTTTATGCTCAATTTGGAACCGGCAAGCCCGTTTTCTTCCAACTGGCGCGGCAGAATAAAATGCTTTGCTATGTTAAGTTTTTCGTACTCGCTGTAACCGGGAATCTCGATAAGTTCCATACGGTCTAAAAGCGGATACGGAATGGTGTGCACAGAATTCGCGGTGGTTACAAACACGACGTGCGACAGGTCGTAGGGTACTTCCAGATAGTGGTCGGTAAACGTAGCGTTCTGTTCGGGGTCCAAAACTTCAAGAAGGGCGCTTGCCGGATCGCCCCTAAAATCGGACGACATCTTATCCACTTCATCAAGGAGAAACACCGGGTTGGACGAACCTACCTTGCGCATGCTCTGGATAATCTTACCAGGAAGGGCTCCAACGTAGGTTTTGCGGTGGCCCCGAATCTCCGCCTCGTCGCGCAGGCCGCCCAAACTGATGCGCGAAAAGTCTCGGTCTAAAGCCCGGGCGATGGAACGGCCCAGGCTGGTCTTACCCGTGCCCGGCGGTCCTACCAGGCACAAAATGGGTCCTTTAAGATCTGGATTCAGGCGGCGCACGGCCACAAACTCCAGGATGCGTTCCTTGGCTTTTTTCATGCCGTAGTGGTCACGATCCAAAATGGCCCGCGCTTCGGACAGCGATACAGAGTCGCTCGGTTTTGGCTGCCAGGGCAAGTCCGCAAGCCACTCGCAGTAGCCGCGAATCACGCCGGCTTCCGGGGACAAAGCCTGAAGCTTAGACAGGCGGGCCAGTTCCTTGCGGGCTTTTTGCATCACCTCGGCTGGAGGATTTTTATCCGCGAGCCTGCGTTCCAGCTCGACATTTTCATCGATCTCTTCGCCGTCTTTGCCCAGCTCGCGGTTCATTTCCTTTATCTGTTCTTGCAGGAAATAGTCTTTTTGGCTTTTTTCCATTTTGGAACGGATTTTTTGCGAAATGCGTTTTTGAAGCGACAGTACTTCTACTTCCCCGGCCACAGCCGCGGCGACGGCTTCCAGGCGGGTTGTAAGGCTCCTAGCCGACAGCAGTTCCTGTTTGCGGTCCAGTTTCAGGCTTAAGGCATTGGATACCAAATCGCACAGGCGGCCTACATCGTCCGCCCTTTGCACGGCCATCATGGTATCCGACGGAACCTTGCGTATCAGTTCCGCGTAGGCTATAAAATCGCGCTTTATGATATGGGAAAAAGCCTCCGATTCCTTGGGGTCCATAGCGTCGTTTTGTGCAGGCAGTTCTTCTAGCAGTGCGCCTAAGTATTCCTTGC
>JAKQNL010000223.1 GCA_029565815.1 Spirochaetota bacterium
ATGTCAGTACCCTGGAACAAGAGCTCCTTGACGCCGTCAAAATCCAGATCCGCCCGGACTATGCCGGGCTTGAACGTGCCTTTAAGCCGGGTGGTTTGTTCGGCATCCAATAACGCGGTAAAGGCTGCTCGCCTAATGCGGGCGGATGCTATGCCGCCGTTTGGAGCAAGCCAGTATGCATCGGCGCCTTGGCCTTTCCACAGGTCTTCGCTTGCGGTTTTCTTACGGGACCGGTCCCCGCGCAGTTGTCCTATGATGATGCTTACGTGGTGCATGCGTGAATACAGAGCTGAACCGGCAGCATAGCGCAGCATAGCCGAACGCATGCTTGGGTTTGCGCTAGGATCGCTTGATAGGCCGCGCATGAAGCGTTCGGATGCGGCGCCTGGGAAATACTCGCGGTCGGCCGGCCGATGGGTTTTCAGGTAGCGCGAAGGCGTCGTTATATCCACCAAGAGCGTCAGCTTACGCAGTTCGCCGAACACCGATTCCATGTATGCGTCGGGCGATTCGACACCGGAAGCTTCCCACAGGTCGCGTATGCGCTCGCCTGCGATCATCAGGCTTACAAGACCTTTATCCATAGGCCCGCCCAGAGCGGCAAAAGCATCCGGATACGATAGCGGCTTGTCGAAATTCTCTCCGCAGTCCCATGAGGGCACGAGCACGGTTAGCCGGCCGTGGTCTTCGGTTAGCACCGGGGTCGGAACTCGCTTGGCACCCAGGGTAGCTCGGAATTGCGGCGCTCCGATAAAGGCATAATCCATGCCGCAGGTTTGCAGCGTTGAAGCCATCCATGGCTCCCAGGCATATTCGTGCAGCCAGCAACCGCGAGGACGCTTCCCGAAGCGTTTTCGCAGCCAGGTGGTTAGGAGCTCTATCTGGCCGACACGGTCGCTGCCCGGGATAAGGGGCAAGATAGGTGCGTAAAATGCGCCGCCCAATACCTCGATTTGCCTGCGTGCAGACATTTCTTCCAGAAGCATAAGGTATTCCGGATGCTTTGCTTCCAAGCGGCGCAAGAGGCTTCCGGAAAAAAACATGCATGCCTGAATTTCCGGGAAACGGTTCAAGGCAGACAGGAAGGGCCGGTAACAATATTGGTAGAGGTTCTCAAAATCGCTGTCGGACGTGCCTTCGGGAATATGATTGTACGTTCCAAGTGCCAGATACGATTTGAGCATACACGTCCTTGCAAACAATGAGCCCGCCAGGTGCTGCGGGTAGAATCATCACGGTTCCAGCCAGGGGCTGGAGGGTCAGTATAGCGCAATTTTCCACGGCGTGAAAGCGCCGACTTGGCCTATCCTATACGGGCGTACAAAGACATGTCCAAACCGGAAAACGCCAAAGCCATAAGGCCAGCCGACAAAAAGCGTGCAGGCAGGCCATGAAACGGTGCAGGGACTGCTTCCAGTTCCAGTCTGTCCATGATGTCTTCCAACACGGTTGAAGCAACCAGAAACCCAAGGGCAGCAGAGGCGCCAGCGGCAAACAGGTTCCAGCCCGAGCCACCGTATGCGCTAGCTGCGAGTATGCATCCGTAGGCTACCAAAGGTGGACTTGGGTAGATGCTGCTGCCTGCGCTTGCACTGTCTTTGCCGTTTTTCTTGGCGCCTTTAAGCAGCGATGTTGCGCTCTTCATGAGAAAAACCACGGAAAAATATGCAAGGGCTACCAGGAACGGAGCAAGGCTTTCCAGTTTCAGCGTGCTCAAGATGCGCTGGTATACGAACGAGTAAACGGGCGTAGCCAGCGCGCATGAGGCTATCATAAGCACAGCGTGCCGCACAGCACCTGCCGGACGAGCGTGGCTGGGGCGCAAGGGGATAATACCCTGGCTTACCAGGATAGATCCGCCCATTCCCAGGTAAAACAGCAAACCTATCTGGCTCATCGGGACTTCCTTGAAATCAAGCTTCGGATATGCCTGGCAAACGCAAAACCTATGGCCAGCGTTAGTAGGGCTCCTGCGGGATGGGCCATGGAAGGCAGTATGCTGCGTCCACCGGATGTTCCGAACAGGGTAAGGGATCCGCTGGCAACAAGCTCTCGGACTACGGAAAACACTGCGACAAAGACGGCCAAGGCCAGAGCCATAAGCGCCTGTTCCCATGCCCGCTCCCTATTCGCTTCCGTTCCCTGGGTAGCAGCCGCGACGTATACTGGCGGTAAAAACGGTATCAAAAAGAGAAAAGTGCTGAGTTTTTCAAACAGCATTGCGTCTATGGCACGCACGAGCGATGCGTACAGCGTAAGGACAAGCACTGCGACCATGCACGATGTCAAGAAGGACAGTTTGCCCCTCATGGATCTGGGCAAAAACAAAGCTGTCGTTAGGGCGCTGGCATACGCAAGCAAAAATCCCCCGGCCATCGCTATGCCGCTGGGTAGGTCCCTGGATGCGATCAAGACCGGAGCCAATCCGGCTGCATGTGACCAAAAATCCGTTTCCGGCGCGTTTGGCTTGTTCATTCGCGTGCCTCCGTCCGTTGCATCTCCATCTCCGAAAGGAGCGCTTCGCTGTCTTGTATGAGCGGGGCTATGGAACCATCCAAGGTAGAAATGCCCCGGTTGCCTCCCCTGCCCAAGGCTCCAAGCACCTGGGCTAGCCGTTCCCTGTATGGTGTGCCAAGAGTGGAGCCCAAGACGCGGGCCGATTGGAGCTGTCCGTCGCTTTCGCAGGTGAAAACCGCGCTTACATAATCCGACGGAAGCTTATAGTTCAGTACATACAATGTTGCTTTAGGGAGCACCAGCCGGCCAAGCACGGGACTCACGCGTATGTATTCCCAGCGCAGTCCGTCTGGTTTCACGGCTCCGGGGGGCAGCGCGGCGGCTACCAGCATTTCCTCGGCACGCGTGGCGGCGAAACGCGAAACAAAACCCGATACGGCAGCAAAGGCGAGCAAGGCTATGCTTGTCCACAGCACGGGGGTAGAAACACGGGCTTTGGTATTCATCGGCTACCCATCCTGGGCAAAGACAAGCGGCGTTCCATGAACGGAACAGCCATGTTCGCAAGCATGATAGCAAAGGCCGCGCCTTCGGTGTATGAGCCAAAGCGCCTGAACACATAACACAGCGAGCCTATGCCCAAGCCGTACAGGACAGCCAGCTTTTTGGATACCGGAGAGGTAACCGGATCGCAGGCGGAGTAAAACGCAGCTACCATGAACCCTCCGCCGGACAATGCGTACAGGGCATCGCCTGCAAACAGGTATTCGCCGGGCAAGCCTGTGCCGAACAAACGCGACAAGAGAGCAAATGAACCTATCATCGCTAAAGGAATTTCCATCTTGATGATGCGCTTAGCCAAAAGAAACAGTGAGCCTAGCAGTATCAGGACCAGGCCACATTCTCCCAAGGCGCCTGGCTTTAAGCCAATCGCTAGATCAATGTAGCCTTCCGGAAGGCGAGCGCCCAGGTTTTCAAATACCGCTTCATTAAGAAAACCGGTTATATTTTTATCCACAACGGAAATAGGATAGCCGGCGCTTGCTATGGTTTCCATAACGCCGCCCGAAGCCAGCTGCGACAGTCCCTTTGCGAATGCCATCGGTGTGCTTGCGCTTACCCCGTCTACCCCGGTGATAAAACGCGGCAGCACGAAATCACGCATCGCAACCGGCCAGTTCAGGTAGGAAAAAGCCAAACCGCCAAGAGCCGGATTCATCCAGTTGGCGCCAAGACCTCCGAATGCAGCTTTGACGACCAGTATCGCAAAGGCGGAAGCGACAGCAGGCACATAGAGGGCGACAGTCGGGGGCATCGCGCACGCTACTATCAAAGCGGTCATTACCGCGGAGCCATCGGCCAACGTAGATTTCTTTGACGGTAGGTCTGCTAGGGTTTGGGCCACGCACGCGGATACCAGCGACGACAGCCACACTAACAAAGCCTTGCGCCCGTACAGCACGATGGACCACAGGATGACCGGAACCAGTGTCAGGACGGTAATCCACATAACCTTTGAGCTGGACCGCCAATCATGGATATGGGGCGGCCAGGTAGAAACAGAGCGCGTTTTCATGCGTGGCTATCCCCTTTTTTTGCCGCGGAAAAACATTCCGTAAGCGGAATCCTGGACCAACAGGCCCATGCGCACGAACCACACTCGATGCATGCGTTAAGACCGATGGCTACGGCTTCATCCGTGCGGCCGGCGGCGATATATTTGTAGATGAGGTGCGGATCCAGATTTTCCGGACAGGCAGATCTACAGGCGCCGCAGCGAACGCAAGCACGCCTGGGCGCATCATTTGTTTCTTCCGCGTGCAGTGCGAGTATCGCGCGGGTGGTACGGGTTACCGGCACATCCAGATCGGCAGCCTGGCCACTGTACGGACCGTTCACCACAATTTTTGCAGGTGGCCCAACAAAACCGCCGCACTCTTCTATAAGGTCGCCTATGGGAGTGCCTATACGGGCTTTAAGCACCGCCGGATGTTTCACCGCCCGGCCTCCAACATACACATATTGTTCGATATGCGCCTTGTTTGCAACCACGGCGTCGTGAAGGGTAACCAAAGCGCTTGGCTCAAGCACCATGCAGGTACCCACAGACCGTTTACCGATTGCGCGCATGAGTAAAGCCGGCATGTCCTGCGGATACCTGCGCTTAAAGCGCATGATTTCGCTCTCCAGCGACGCTTCGTGCAGGATGTGGAGTAGTTCCTGGGCAAGGGCTTCCGAGAAATCCGTATCCATGGCAAGTATCACCCTGGCAGGCTGCATGATCTTAGCGCTTATAGCTACACCGTCCGCGACGTCTGCACAGCGTATGCGGCAAATCTCGGCTTCGGTACGGCGGTAGCTGTCCATTTCCAGCATGTTGACCACAAGGGCATCCACCGGCGCTTCCCTGTTTTCCGTAAACAAGTCGTACAGGCTCTGTCCGTGCGCAGCGCTTACTACGCCTTTTTCCTGGATGATGTGCAAAATGTCGTTCTTGTTGAGCGACTTCCACAGGTAGCGCTCCTGGCGCTTGCCCAGAATACTGAAGGAACCGGCCAGCGAAACCACAGCGACACCGCGTTCCTGGCCGCCATGCATGCGCATGCGGGTTATGCGCCGCACGATACCCGGAATCGGGGAATGCACGCTTACCGAACCGCGGCCGCTGCCCCGTGCTATCAGTTGCCCTTCCCGAACCTCGGTGCCTTCGGTCAATACAACCCTGGCATCCTGGCCGTTTTCACCCTGTGCAAGCGCTACATACGCATTGAGGGGCAAGAACGCGTTATCAATGGGGCTCTGGCTGCCATGATGGACGGGATACGGAACCACTATGCCGCCGCGGCTGAAACTTTTTGCGCTTTTCATATGCTCTGTCCGATCTTTCCCCGGCTTGGTCCGTCTGCCATGATAGCCAAACAGACAGCGATG
>JAKQNL010000236.1 GCA_029565815.1 Spirochaetota bacterium
GTCGGAGGCCGAGGAAGCCGAGCTTGACAGAATTTTCTCCGCCGCGCGCGGCGCGGGCGGCAGGAGGGGAGGACGCACATGATCGTCGCCATGGATGGTCCGGCCGGCACCGGCAAGAGCACCCTGGCCAGGCTCGTCGCGGAGCGGGCGGGCTTTACCTACGTGAACTCTGGCAGCCTGTACAGGGCGGTCACCCTGGCCGTACTGCGGGCGGGCCTGGATATCGGCGACCAAGAGGGCATAACGCGCCTGGCGGAAGGCTTGGACCTGGATTACCGTGACGGGCTCCTGCACCTGAACGGCGAAAACGTGGAGAGCCTCCTCCGGTCGGACCAGGTCGAGGCCGCGGTTGCCAGGCTGTCGGCCATCGTGCCTGTCCGGCATGTGGTCAACGGGCACCTCCGCCGCCTGGCCCAGGGTCGAGACGCCGTGGTGGAGGGCAGGGACATATGCACGGTGGTCTTCCCGGACGCCGAGCTCAAGTTCTTCATAGACGCCAGCGTTGAAGCCAGGGCACAGAGGCGCTTTGCCCAGGGCACCAGCTCCCTCAGCCTGGACGAGATACGCGCCGCGATAGAGGATCGCGACCGGATAGACAGGAACAAGGCCGAAGGCAGCCTCAAAAAGGCTGATGACGCCATCTATTTGGATACGTCGTACTTGACCATAGATGAAGTTTATGAGAAAGTGTCCGGGAAAATCCAACAGCAAGGGAACCGTATGGGCAAGGAAGTGGAAATGGACGCCGCTGCACCCTCCGCAGACAGCATCCAGACACAGTTACAGGAACAGTATCTTAAATCCATGGGCCAACTGGAGGAGGGTGACCTGGTCGAGGGTCATGTGGTCCAGGTCGCCAGCGACTGCGTCTTCGTGGACGTCGGCGCCAAGAGCGAGGGCAAGATCCCTCTTTCGGAGTTCTCCGAGCCTCCCAAGGTCGGGGATGTCGTGACCGTGGTCCTCATGAAGAAGGAAACCCGGTCCGGCGAGACCTACGTGTCCAAATCCAAGGCGGACGAGAAAGTCCACTGGCGAAATATCCAGAACGCCCACAAGAACCACGAAACCGTGGAAGGCGTCATAGCCAAGGAAATCAAGGGCGGCTTCGAGGTGACCCTTGGCCACGGGCTCAGGGCCTTCTTGCCCGTCTCCAAGGCTGACGTGCAGCGCGTTGAGACAGGCGACTACCTCATCGGCAAGAAGTCCAAGTTCTACCTGGAACGGCTGTACTCCGACAAGCGCGTCAACATCGTGGTCAACCGCCGCGAGTGGCTTGAGGAAGAGGTCAAGGCCCGCCGCGAGCAGTTCTTCTCCACCGTCCAGATTGGCGACACCGTCAAGGGCGAGGTGAAGAGTTTCACCAGCTTTGGCGCGTTCATAGATCTTGGCGGGTTTGACGGCCTCCTGCACATCAACGACATGAGCTGGGGCCATGTGACCAAGCCAAAAGACTTTGTCAAAAAAGGCCAGGAGATAGAGCTTAAGGTTATCAAGATCGATCCGGAAGAAGGGCGCATTAACCTGTCGCTCAAGCACTTCGGACAGGACCCTTGGGTAACCTTCGAAGAGCGCTACCACCTCGACGCAATAGTCAATGGCAAAGTCACCAAGCTTACCGATTACGGTGCATTCATCGAGCTGGAAGACGGCATCGAAGGCCTTGCCCATATCTCCGAGTTTTCCTGGGTTAAGCGCGTAAAGCGCCCCGACGAAATGCTCAAGATCGGCGATGCAGTCGAGTGCATGATACTTGGCTACGACCTGGACCAGCAGAAGGTTTCCCTTGGCCTTCGCCAGGTGCAGGAAAACCCGTGGACTACCATAGACAGTCGCTATCCGGTTGGCATGAAGCTTACCAAGAAAGTGGTCAAGATCACGTCTGCCGGCGCCTTTGTGGAGCTTGAAGACGGCATTGACGGCTTCCTGCCCGCCGAAGAACTGTCCTGGACCAAGCGTGTCCGCAATGCGGGTTCTGAAATCCAGGTTGGCGAAGATATCGAAGTCATGGTTATCGAGAACCAGCCGGACGATCGATCCATACGGCTTTCGGTGCGCCGTCTGTCCGACGACCCCTGGCAGGCTTTCGCCGCAACCTATCCGGTCGGCACCATCATCGAAGGTACCGTAAGCTCCATCACCGACTTCGGCGTGTTCGTGAAAGTGCCTGGCGATATCGAAGGTCTTGTCAACAAGGCAAACTTGAGCGACGACCGGGATGTGGATTTCGAGACCGCGGTAAAGAAGTATCCGGTTGGCGCGCCTATCCGCGTGGTCGTGTCCGAGCTTTCGCCCGACCGCCAGAAACTTTCGCTGTCCGTGCGTGACTTGTTCCGCCGCGAGCAGCACGCGGAAATGTCCCGCTTCATGGACGAAACCTCGGGTAGCGACGGCTTTACCCTGGGCGATCTTCTAAAGGAAAAAGGCGACAGTTCCCGCAAGAACTAGCTGACTGCCATGTTTGAACGTATTGATCCCGAGAAGTTTTCCACACTGATCGAGATCAATACGCTTATCAATTCCGAGTACGGTGACGCCACGTCGCTTTTGACTCAAATACTTGAGTCGGCGACGCGGTTGTCCGCCGGCGAGGTTTCTTCCCTCCTTCTAAAAAATGAAACCGACGGCCGACTGTATTTTGAGATAGCTTTAGGCCCGGTTGTTACAGAGCTAAAGAAATTCAGCCTAAAGCCGGGCGAAGGCATAGCCGGCTGGGTAGCCGAACACGGTCAGTCCCTTATCGTCAATGACGTAGAAACCGATTCGCGCTTTAGCGGTGAAATTTCCAAGTCCACAGGCTTTCCGACCTACAGCATACTCGCGGTCCCCATGCTCGTGCGCGACCGCTGCGTCGGTGTCATAGAAATCATCAACAAGAAAGATAAAAAATACTTTACCCAGGATGATTTGCACTGGCTTGAGATATTTGCTGTTCAGGCGGCTATAGCCATCGAGAATGCACGCTACCTGCAAAAGGCGCGCGACGAGATAGGCTACCTGCGCGAGCAGATCAATGTTGACCAGGGCTACCATACCCTGATAGCAAAAAGCCCCGATTTCCTGGAAAAACTAGAGCTGATCGAGCGCATAGCAAAAACCGATTCGTCGGTATTGATACTGGGCGAGAGCGGGGTGGGCAAGGAACTGATTGCCGAGCAGGTGCACCTGAAAAGCTCCCGGCGTAACGGGCCTTTTGTGCGGGTTAACTGCGCAGCGCTTCCAGAAGGCTTACTGGAAACCGAATTGTTCGGCCATGTGCGCGGTGCGTTTACCGATGCGGTACAAAACCGCCGGGGCCGCTTTGAGGTAGCAAATGGCGGAACCATATTCCTAGACGAGATAGGGGACATGCCGCTACCACTGCAGGCAAAACTGCTGCGCGTGCTCCAGCAAAAAACCTTCGAGCCGGTAGGTTCGAGCGATACCATGACTGTCGACGTGCGTATCGTTGCAGCGACCAACCGCGATATCGATAATCTGGTAAAATCTGGCGAGTTTAGAAGCGACTTGTACTATCGGCTCAATGTTCTACCTATTTACGTAACCCCTTTGCGCCAGCGGAAAGAGGACATTCTTGCCCTGGCGGATTTTTTCCTTAAGCGCTTTAGCCGAGAAACCAAAAAACAGTTTGTCGGGTTTTCCGACCAGGCCGTGGAACTGATGCTGTCCTATCCGTGGCCGGGCAATGTGCGGGAACTGGAAAACGCCGTGGAACGGGCCGTCGTCATAGCACGGGACAAAACCATAGGAGCCCAGGATCTTCAGCTTGCCGGAACACAGGATACCCAGGATGAGTTCCACGGGAAAAACCTTAAAGACGCCTTGACTATCTTTAAAAAGCACTTCATCGTCAGCGCGCTGACCGAGCATCAATGGAACCAGACAGAGACCGCAAAGGTTCTGGACATACAGCGAACCTATCTTTCCAGGCTTATAAAAGAACTGGGCATAGCAAACTCCAAGGAGTAAGACACCATGAGCAACAAAGCAAAAGCGCCGGCCGTTTCCAACGCGAAGGCCGACGAGAAGATGAAAATTTCCGATCACATCAACCTGTTTCTGCGTAAGAACCGCGTTGCCATACTGGTAGTGATAGCGGTCATCATCCTTGCCGTCATAGGCTTGGGCGTATGGTCCGCCGTACACGAGCGATCCGTTGCGCTGTCGACAAGCGCATTGGAAAGCGTTGAAGCGGATTACGATGCATACCTAGGAGCGGCGGAAGCGGACAAAGCAGCCAAGGGCGACGCGATTCTGGCAGCCATCGACGGTATCCAGAAACGCTATGGCAAGACCTATGCAAGCCTTCGTTCGGCCGTGGTCAAGGCAAAGCTTCTGTACGAGCGCAAAGACATAGCCGGAGCCGAAGCTGCATACCAGAGCATAGCCAATGCAGATCCATCGTCGCACCTTGCCCCGACGGCGCTGGTAAACGCAGCGGCCATGGCAGAGGAGCGCGGCGACCTCGATGCAGCCATAGCCCACCTGGAAGCTGCGGACCAGAAGTATCCAGATGCCCCAGGCGCTTCCCGCGTTATTTTTTCCATCGGCCGCCTGTACGAGAGCCAGAAGCAATACGCAAAAGCTACAGAGGCCTATGCCAGACTCGTTGCAAAAGGTGCTGACGATGATTGGACAAAGCTTTGTAGGGACCGTATAATCTTCTTGGCGGCTCAAGGCCTAAGCCAGTAACCGTAAACGGTTTTTGCAAGCCCGGCCACATGAGCCGGGCTTTTTTGTTGGATACGGAGGATAGCTATGAAGGGCAAGCGCGCGCAGCTTTTTGAAGCGAAGTGGTTCTCTTTTGTCATTGCCTTGCTTGTGTTCGCGGTCTTTGCGTTCCTTCAGTACCAAACCCGTATACCCGAACAAATGGAGGATGCGGTGCTGGATATGCACTACCGCATCAAAATGGGCAAAGAAAGCCATTCTGTTCAGGCCGGCGCCGTCCTTACCAGGCAGGACATGAAACTGTCCAAAGATATCCTTATTCTTGGTGTGGATACCAAAACCCTTTCTGAATACGGCAAATGGCCGTTCCCCCGTTCGCGCCACGCAGATCTTGTTAACGCGTTCGCCCGTCTGTCCAATCAGGCAAACAGGGAAAGCGCGCTGTTTGTGGACTTTTTCTTTATCGAGCCGGACACCAACCCGACCAACGACGCGCTTTTAGTCGACGCTATAGCCAATTCTAAAACCACCTTTTTGGAAACTATACTCAACGCAGCCGGCAGTGCATCGGCGCAGGATTCGGAAGTGGCTAGGCAGCAGGCCTTGTACGATACGCATGGCAGGATCAGTAACGTAAAGGGCGACTGGAAATCCATACGGGTTCAGTATGGTATAGAACCGCCCCTGGAAGCCTATGCTCGCGCATCCGGCGGCTACGGGCACGCCAATTACTTTGCAGATTCCGACGCCATGTACCGACGCCAGCCCATGGTGCTTCGCTCTGCGGTGCTCCAGCGCACGATACGCCTCGACGAGCTAAGCCCAGGCTATTCGGTCAACGAAGCCGTGTTCGAACATTTGTCCTGGGAAGACAGCCAGGGCCGCATCCATGACATCCAGACTCCGATTACCGAGGCATACCTTACAGCCTTGCGTTCACGCATGGAACGCGAAGCTCCGTTACGGGTGGAAGACATAGACCTCGATGGCGTTCCCGAAGACAGTTTTCACGTCATCAGTTTTTACAAAGACGAGTTTGTTCCGTCCATAACGCTTTCGCTGGCGCTCAATTACTTTCACCGGTCGTTGCAAGAAGTGGAAGTGGTTGCAGGATCGCATATTCTCATCCCGTCGCCCATGGTACTCGACCAAGCTTCTGGAGAACTGGTTCCGTACTTCATACAGGTGAAGCCGGATGTATTCGATGCGGACAACAATCTGGTAGCGGAAGGAGAGCGTCGGCCGGTTCCAGAGATACGCATTCCAATCAACGAAAACGGCGAAATGCTCATCAACTTCATGGGCCCTCGTTCCAGCCCCGACCCGGAAGGCAAGCAAACCTTCCCGGTACGTTCTTACGCAACCTACGCGTCCCGTGACCCGGGGCCCGATCCGGCCAGCTGGCGGCGCACGCTTGCGGTAACCAACAAGATCATCATGGTTGGAGCCTTTGCTTCCGGCCTGGCCGAAGACGAAAAACCGACGCCTTTGGGCATGATGTATGGAATAGAGCTGCACGCAAATGCGCTTAATACTATCATCATGGACAATTTTATTAAGGAAGCTCCGCAGGCGCTTAACCTGGCTATCTTGGGCGCTCTTTGTCTACTCATTGCGTTTATCAGTTCGCGCCTGCCGTCAATCTGGGCATTTTTCCTCACCATGGTTTTGGTGCTTCTGTTTTTCTGGGGCGTAAACCGTCTCTTTGATAGCAAAGCCTACTGGCTTGCTTATGCGGCTCCGTCGTTTGCCGCAATACTTACCTTCGTTTCCGTGGTCGTGTACCGCGTGTTTACCGAAGAACGGGACAAGCGACAGATACGCGAAACCTTCGGCAAGTACCTAAGCCCTAAAGTGGTAGATCAGCTTGCAAACGACCCGCCGGAACTGGGCGGCGTGGACAAGGAGCTGACCGTATTCTTCTCCGACATACGCGGCTTTACAACGCTGTCGGAGAACATGACACCCCAAGAGCTGGTAAACCACCTCAACGAATATCTTACCGTGATGACCGATATGGCCCTGGATTACGGAGCAACCCTGGATAAGTACATGGGCGATGCCATCATGTGCTTCTGGGGAGCGCCCATACCGCAGCAGGACCATGCAGTGCTTGCATGCAAATGCGCCTTACGGCAGATCGATGCGCTTAAGAAACTCAACCTAAGCTGGCCGGAAGCAAAGCGATTCAACATAGGCATAGGCCTTAATTCCGGCATCATGACAGTGGGCAACATGGGTTCCAAAATGCGCATGAATTATACGCTCATGGGCGACAACGTAAACTTGGGTTCGCGCCTTGAAGCCATCAACAAGGAATATGGCACCAGCATAGTCATAAGCGAAAATACCTACGCATTGGTTAAGGACAAGTTCATTGTAAGGGAACTGGACAATATTCGGGTAAAAGGCAAAAACAAACCGGTACTCATTTTTGAGCTGGTGGATTGCCTAGAAAGCCTGGATCCTCCGGTGCTGGGCACCATAGCCAAAAC
>JAKQNL010000238.1 GCA_029565815.1 Spirochaetota bacterium
GTTTTGGCCGTCCTGGTTTTATGCTTTCAGGCGGAGCGGCTACATAGCCGGCCGGAGGGTTGTTCACGTAAAAAGACAGCGGTACGCCTATAGCCAGTATTCCTAGGCCAAGGGCAAGCATAGCACGGGAAACCCCCATCGTATGGATAAGAGAGCCCGCAAGCGGGGCATAGTACACTGCAGCTATGCCAAAGCCGCCAACGGTTATCCCGCTTACCAAACCCTTGCGGCTTGGATGAAACCACTTCATGGCCATGGGCGTAACGCAACCGTAGGTAAAACCTATGCCAGTGGCTACCACAACGCCAACGCACAGTATCATCGCAAGGGGCGTGGCAAAAAACGACGCCGCCGCTATTCCCGAACCGACAAGGAACACACCTATTTGTATAACCCTACGCGGCCCTATGCGGTCCTGTATGACTCCTGCGGCCAAAAGGGCGATAGCCCACATGACAATAGCTACCGTGTACGGAGCGTTAGCCTGGCTGTGGGTCCAGCCCCAGTCGGCAACTATGGCTTTTTTGAATACGCTCCATGCGTATAAAAAACCGATTCACAGATTGATTCCAGTACCCGCGGCCAGTATGCTTACTGCCTTGCTTGGCTTGCCCATGAGATTCCCCTTTTTCGCTGCACTGTTATTCTCCGCCTAGACAAGTACAGAGCTATACCCTTGGCCTTGCAAAAGCTCTGCCTATAGCTGTCCAGAGCGACAGATGAGTAATCAAACTATGCTTGATTGCTTTCAAGCTATTACATATTCGCCCGGTTTGTCAGGATTGGATGATAGGCTATAACCTTAGCAGGCAAAACAAAAGTGAGCTTTTATTGACACCATAAATGCTTCCACTATACTTACTACGTTATCCATTCCGCATTACATCCATAAGGAGGATGCTATGAGAAAAACCACCGTAGTCTGTGCCCTGCTACTGGCACTCGTTCCCCTGGCCAGCTTTGCCCAAGGACAAGATCTATTCAGCGCAGGAGCCTGGGAATTCGGCGGAAGCTTCATGTACACGGCAATGCCATCAAACCCTATCTTCGACGATAGCGTTACGGCTGGCAACAAGAAAGACACCATGCATATCATTGAAGCCAATGTCCGCGCCGGCTGGTTTGTCATGGACAACCTGTCGCTGGTTATAAGTCCTTCGCTCATGTATATGGCCGATTGCGACTACGATCCTGCGGGAGACGACAAATATTTTAATATGGTTTTCGACCTCGGCATAGAGCCCACCTATTATCTGCAGCTGAGCAAACAATCGGTACTTTCGTTTGCGCTTAATTTCTCCATTGGCTTCATACCGGGCCTGGACGACGTCAGTAGCGGTACCGACGATCCAGACGACAGTTTTTCCATGCTGTACTCGCTAGAGCCAAAAGCTGCATACTATTTCTTCACAAGCGAAAACCTGGCACCGTTTGCAGAATTGGGTTACAAGTTCATGTACCGGCGCGACATAAAAGAGTCGGACGGCACTGATACAGTTTATCCATCTAACTACTCCATGTTTGACGAAATACGAGCTCGCCTGCGCTTTACCCTTGGCCTCAAGTACTTCCTGCCCAGCCCGGCCCGAGCCGCCCCTGCACCACTTAAAGGAGAATTCGACATCATGATCGACGGCAAATTCGGCAAGTAGAGACAACAACGGTGGGTCTCCACCATCCTAGGATTCCAACCTTGCCTTGACCTTCCGATGTCTCTATCTTTAGGGAAGCTCTAAAAACCTTAAGTTTTTCGAGCTTCCCTTGCGTTTTTAGCAGAAAAACTGTTTTTAAAAAAGAAAGCTTCATAAACTGAAGTTTTCAGAGGCCTGCTTGAAGCACCTGGAGGTGTAACCATGCGCAAAGCGCTGTTTTATATCCTGTACGTCCTGAGTCCGTCCGTACCCGCCGCCCTGTACGCAAAAGCCACAGCTGGCGGCTCGTTCGCCTATTCGCTGTCGGTAACGCTTGGCGTCAGCACCCTTGTGTTTCTGCTGAACCAGTTCATTCTGGCAAGCAAGCCAAGTTTTGTGCTTAAAGCCCTGGGCGCAAAATCCCTGATTCGCCTGCACGGCGTCATGCCGCTTCTAATTCTTGCCATGGCGCTTGCCCACCGAACGCTGAAGGCATCCATGGGTTTTCCGCTCAGTTCATTCCAGGCTATCCTAGGAACTGCAGCCTGGATTCTGGTGGCCATCGGCGCGGTCCTAGCGCTTGCTCTCATGATGCCCCTGGGCGATAAGGCCATGGCAAAAGTCCGCACGCTTCGCGAGAGAGCAAAAGCAAAACTAGGCTTAGATTACAAACGATCAAGAACCTTTCACAACCTAATGGTGGCCGCCGCACTCGCACTCATGTCGCACGCTCTGATTGCCTCCACAGCATCGTTCGCCTACAACGCAATCGGAGCTCTTTGGCTCATACTGTGGGCAGCTTTTAGCCTTGGTCTATACGTGGCCTACCGCCTGCGCGGAAGGAAAAACGCTCAGCAAGCCGGCGCAAGACAGGATCCTATCGCATGACAACGCGGAGTAAAATTATCCTACCAGTGGCATCAGTTATAGTTATATCATTTTCTTTTGCAGCGCTCGCGCTTACCAGCTGCGCCAACAGTGAATTATTCCCCGGCACAGTGAGCGTTAACTCTGGCGGTATCCTGGTTA
>JAKQNL010000242.1 GCA_029565815.1 Spirochaetota bacterium
TAGTGACCAGAGCGCTTGCAACTGCCAGTCGGCGTTTTTCACCGCCAGACAGGGCGGATGCAAGCCTATCCTCCAGCCCGACTAAGCCAGCCGTTACAAGCGCATCCTGCACTCGGCTTGTTCGCTCGCCTGCCGGCACGGACCTGGCCCGCAGGCCAAACTCAACATCCTCGCGCACGCTAACGCCCAGTATCTGGTGCTCCGGCTCCTGGAACACCAGAGCGATACGGCTACGCGCTTCCCGGAGACAGCCAGCCAGAGGCCGGCCGTCCAGCAGTACCGAGCCTGAGTCCGGCTTTTCCAAGCCCAAAAAAGCGCGAGCCAGAAGGGATTTGCCACTACCGTTGCGCCCGGACAGGACGGTAAAACAGGGCGTGCAGAGGCGTAGCGATGCCCCTGCTAGGCCTAGCGTGCCGTCCGGAAAGCGCTTGGACAGGCTAAGCGCTTCCAGTATCAAGCTTTGACCTTTTCACGTGAACGCGCAGGGAGTCGGTTTACGAGTATCGGTTTGAGGGCTCGAAGCAGGGCAGCCATGGCCAGTGCCTTTACCGCATCACCAGCCAGGTAGGGCGCCATGACGCCGAGGGCGCCCAGCATGGACATATCGCGATCCGGGCGGGCATCGATAACGGCGCGGAACCAGGGTAGGCCGACAGCGTACAGCGCGGCTACTCCAGCAAGCGCGGCTACAAGGTTACGTGCAAAGTTCCAACGCGTTCTGTCTGCCAACAGGCCCGTTACCACGGCTGCAGCCAGGTAGCCAAGCAAGAATCCGCCGGTAGGAGAAGCAAAATGCCCTAAGCCTCCGGAACCATTGGCGAACACCGGCAGGCCAAGACTGCCTAAAAACAGGTAGAGAGCAAGCGATGCTCCGCCCCAGATCGGGCCTAACAAGGCTCCTGCAAGCAAGGCAAAGAACACGGCAAGCGTTACCGGCGGCAAAGGCGGTGGCAGGGGTAGAGAAAAGAGCGAGCCAGCGGCTACCAGGGCAGCCAGCAGGGCGCACAGAGTCAGTTTAAACGATTTGGGGTTCATGGGATCTCCTCGGCTTCCGAGGATATGACGGGTAAGGCACCAAAAGGAAGCCCCCGGCTCTGCACGCTACACGCCGACTTAACGTAGTGTTTCGAAGCTTTGACTAGTGTTACGAAGCTTTGGGATAATGAAAAAGGATGTCCTGTTCATAGCGACACGTCTTGAATGAGCCATTAAAAAAACGCAGCCCATACGGCTTTAATCATTATATTACAAAGAATTACTATAGCGCTATCCCAAAGCTTCGTAACACCTATTATGTTCAGCGGAGGGCGCGCAGGGCTCCAGCTATGGCAAACGAAAAATCCCCTATCTTTTCTATATGCCGCACCATGTCGATGTACAAAAGCTCTGCCTTTATGTCCGAGCCCGCTGACATGCGCTTACGAGCCTTCTTGCGAAGATCATCCCGGAAGCGGTCCAGGCGGTTTTCCATGTCGGTAGCCAGGTCCAGCTGGCTTTCGCTAATCGGCTTGGACGCATTCTCCTCTATGAATTGCATGAACTCCAGGGCAACCTCGTAATACGGTTCCAGCCCGGCAAGCTCGCCCTTGGATGGCTCTAACCCCTTGCGCTCCCGCTTTTCCAAGAGGTACACCAGGTTCATACATGAGCCCGCTATGTTGTCCAGCTCGTTTACCACACGCAACAAGTGATGGATATTCTCCTGGGTGCGCTCGGCCGGGTCATGGCTCATGGTTTCCAGAAGGAAGCGGGACAGGCCGTCGCGCATGGAATTGAGGTATGCCGACTCGGCCGTGAACCAGCGCAGTTCCGCTTCCATATCCTGAGGAGCCTGGCGGGCGTCGGCCACAAAGCGCGAGAACAGGCCCCGGGCAACGCCTGCCATGTCCGATATTTCCTTGCGAGCGCTTACCAGGTTCAGTTCCGGCGTTCCCATAAGCGGAGCCGAATAGTGCAGTACCGAGCGGGCGCATAGCTCCCCGGGCTTCTGCCGTATCATGCCGGATACCAAAGCAGCGTAGTGCCGTACAAAGGGAAAGAGCACGACGGTGTTGGCAATGTTGAACACCGTGTGGAACATGGCCAGGTGCACGGCCACCGTTGCCTCGCTCAGCGCACCGGGGGTTATCCAATCTACCAGAGACAGGAAGGGCCGGAACACGGCAAGCACCCACAGGCTGCCAAACAGGTTGAACAGGATGTGAGCCCAGGCGGCTCGTTTTGCCATCGTGTTGGAGCGCAGGGAAACCAAAAAGCCGTTGAAGGTGGTGCCTATGTTCGCGCCCAAGGTAAGGGCTGCGGCCATCTCAAAGCTGATGACGCCCTTGATCGCCATACCGATGGCTATAGCCTGGGTTGCGCTGGAAGCGGACACCAGCACGGTAAACACCATTCCGGCCAGCACGCACAGGATGATAGCCAGCCAGCCGCTGCCGGCCAAATTTTGCAGGAACAAAAGGGCATCGCCGCCGGGAGCCGGTATGGAGTGCGACAGGAAATTCAAACCCAGAAAGATGATTGCAAAACCCATGAGGGTCTCACCCAGCGGCCGCAAATTCGCGCTTCTGCGCCGCAGGAGGGACAGGAAAAAGCCCAGGCCAAAGAGGGGCACCGCCAGGGTCAGTATGTCGAACTTGCCAACGCCAACCGCCGCTATGATCCAGCCGGTAAGCGTGGTGCCAACGTTCGCGCCCATGATAACGCCTATTGCCTGCGTGAGCGACAAAAGGCCGGCGTTCACGAAGCTTACCACCATGACCGTGGTTGCCGACGACGACTGGATGAGCACCGTAACCAGGGCACCGGTAAGCACCCCCATGAGGCGGTTTGAGGTCATGAAGTTGACTGTTTTTTGCAGGCGGTCGCCGGCGGCCCGTTGGATGCCGTCGGAGCACAACTGCATGCCGTAGAGGAAAATGGCTATGGAGCCGCCCAGTTCAAGTACGATGCGTACAATGGTTCCTATCATAAAACCATAATACACGCAGAGCGCTTACTGTCTACCCGTTTTTTAGCGCAGAGCAGCCGCCAGCGATACTGCGCGAGCGGCGTCCGCAGTTCCCTCCGCCCGTGCAAGCCGCTTGCCGGCGGACCATGCCTCGGCCAGGTTTTTCAGCTTTCCCATGCCCAAAGCCTTTGCAAGCACGCCCTTCCAGTCGAGTATGACAGACAGGGTCGGATAGTCTTCTTTTAGCTGTTTGATAATGGACGACTTGGGCACGAAAAACGGCACGCCACTTAGGTTGGCCACCAGTAAGAGCCTGGCTCCTGCCGGCAGTTTCCCGGCCAGGGCAATGGACCACTCGGTAAGCCGGTCGGCGGCATCGCGCTCGGCACTGAGCGCAAGCACGAGCTTACCGCCGGCCATCGCCGCGCTTACGTCCACAGAAAGCCCAAACTGATCCTCAAGGACCGTGCCCGCAGGCAGGGTTCCCTGGGCAAAACCCGGCACCAACGCTACAGCCACCAGTACCAGAACGCACACAAGCTTACTCATGCTCCTAAGATCGCCCACGGCCGGGCAACGGTCAAGGTTTCCCGCGCCGCTCATCAATCCTCCCAGATGGCCACTGCTCGCTCCCCATCGGAAGTGACTACGGCGCGAAACATGCCAAGGCTGTTGTACGGCATGGCCCAGGAGCCGTCTTTGCCCACCGCGATAAGCCCGCCGTCGCCGGGTGTCAGCACCCTGTGTACCAGGTGATCGCACGCGTCCGTAAGGCTTTCGCCTGCCAAGCTCATGCGCGCATGAATAGCGTGAGCCACCACGTGGCGCATAAACTGCTCGCCGGTGCCGGTGCAGGATATAGCGCAGGACTGATCGTTGGCGTAGGTGCCCGAGCCGATGATGGGCGTGTCCCCTACCCGGCCGTGTTTTTTGTTGGTCATGCCGCCGGTGCTCGTTGCTGCAGCCAGGTGACCATGCGTGTCCAGGGCGACAGCTCCTACCGTACCCTTAGCGCTATCCGGCTCATCGGCGTGATCCATCTGAACGCGGGAAGCAGCACTCGCCTTCATCCACTGCTCGTAGCGGTAGGGGTCGTCAAACCACGAGTTGTCCACCAGCTGTAGGCCCTGTTCGCCTGCCCAGCTGTCTGCCGCAGGACCGGCCAACAGCACATGGCCGCTGCGCTCCATCACCAGCCGCGCCGCCCGGATTGGATTGCGCACCCGACTTAGGCCGGCCACCGCTCCGCAGGCTAGGCTCGAGCCATCCATGACGGCTGCATCCAGCTCATGGCCGCCAGCAGAATTGTACACAGCTCCCCGGCCGGCGTTAAACAGCGGGTTCTCCTCCATGGCAAGCACCGCCGCCTGCACCGCGTCCAGCGCCTTGCCGCCGGTTTCCAGTATGAGCCGGCCGGCATCGAGTGCGCGTGAAAGGCCGTCCCGATAAGCGGCAATGCGGGCCGTATCCTGGTCCCGCCCAATAACGCCAGCTCCGCCGTGTATGCATAGAACAAATCGAGCCATATCCGCCTCCGTTTTGTGTATCGTATCACAATTTTTAGGGACAGGCAGGTGTTACGAAGCTTTGGGATAAAGTCTCTCTAATTATTTATTCTAATTACAATTACATCGTTTCCAAACAAAACAATCACAATTTTGCCGCCACACTAAGCTACGTGCCCCGAAGCTTATGGGGAACGCAAGCAGCTTCTTGTTGCCGCTGTATCGCTGTAATCTGTGCTCCTTTTGTAATCCATCCCAAATCTTCGTAACACTAGCGTACCCTTGCCAAACGGGCTGGCCGCACGTTACCATTTTCCCGCACGGCCTTTGGGTCTGTGCTCCAAGGAGCCATTGCATGAAAGAACTGTCCACAGCGCAGGACCTGTCCAGTTACATCGATTTTGCCGCCCACGAAGGCAAGGAAATTACCCTGGTCGGGCAGATACAGAACCTGCGCGTTTTGGCATGGGGCGGCTTTGTCATCCTGCGCCTGCCGAACTACCTGGTCCAGTGCGTGGCCGACGCAACCAAGATCAACATGCCCTTGGCCGAGCTCAAGCCCGAAGCCACCGTCCGCGTAAGCGGCACCCTGGTCAAGGCGAACATAAAAGACGTAGCCATGTGGCCGCGCGAGTGGGAAGTTTCTATAGCATCGATAGAAGTCCTGTCCATGCCCAGCGAAGAAGCCCTGCCGGTGGACACCACCAAGAAGGAACTGTCCTGCGACCTGTCCACCAAGTTCGACTACCGCCCTCTTACCCTGCGTCACCCGCGCGAGCGCGCGATATTCCGCATAGCATCCACGGTGTACAACGAGTTTGGCGAGGCTCTGGCCCGCCTGGGCTTTACCCGCATCTGCTCCCCCAAGATCGTGTACTCCGGGGCCGAAGGCGGGGCGAACATATTCAAGCTTAGCTACTTCGAGCGCCAGGCATTTTTGGCCCAGTCGCCGCAGTTCTACAAACAGATGATGGTTGGCGTATTCGGCCGCGTGTACGAACAGGGCCCGGTGTTCCGCGCCGAGGAACACGACACCAGCCGCCACCTCAACGAGTACATATCCTTGGACATGGAGATGCGCCTGGAGAACGGCTTTGAGGACATCATGCAAGTTGAGGCGGCCGTGCTCAAAAGCATCTTCGAGCGCCTACAGCGCGAATGCGCCCCCGAGCTGGCTCTTCTTGGCGTTACAGCGCCGAGCATTGATAAAATTATCACCGTAACCTTCGCCGAGGCCCACCAGATAGTGCTGGACCAAACCGGCCGCGACTGCCGCGGCGAAAAAGACCTGGACCCGGAGGAAGAGCGCGTGGTATGCGACTACGCAAAAAAAACCTGGGGCACCGACTTTGTGTTCGTTACCCACTACCCAAGCGTAAAACGCCCATTCTACGCCCTGGACGACCCGGCCAACCCGGACACAACCTTGAGCTTTGACCTTTTGTTCCGCGGCATCGAAATAACCACCGGCGGCGCGCGCATGTTCCGCTACGAGGACTACCTGCGCAAAATGAAGGCCCGCGACATGAATCCACAGCTCTTCGAGTCCTACCTGCAAGCCTTCCGCTACGGCATGCCCCCGCACGGCGGCCTGGGCCTGGGCCTGGAGCGCCTGGTGGCCCAGATATGCGGCCTGGCCAACGTGAAGGAAGCATCGCTCTTTCCGAGGGACAGGAAGAGGTTGGAACCGTAACGGGTAGCATGTACTGTAGGCAGGGAGGGATACCCTCCCTGCAACCCACCTGCGGCGCTGCGCGACTCGCGCCGCATCCCCAGGGACAGGAAGAGGCTGGAACCCTAAGGGTCAGTTCACGGCCCCGAGGTACACGGGGCCGGGCTTCCCGGACAGGCAGCGGGCAACGGCTTCACGGAAAGCCTTGGGGTAGAGAGCCGCGTCCGCCAGCTGATCCACGGGCAACCACGCTATGCCCACCTGGGTACTGTCCTGCAGGCTTGGCGCAAGGAGCCTGTCCGGATTCAAGAGCCCGCAGCGGAAGACCAGTTCCAACTGGTGGGCGCCCGGCGATTCCCTGCGGAACTCGTGGCGGTCAGCGATGTAATCCCGCACCAGCATGATATCGCCCGGTTCCACCTCGGCTCCGGTTTCCTCCATGCACTCCCGCCTGAGCGTTGCCGCCAGTTCCTCATTATGCTCCTGGCCGCCCCCGGGAAGGGTCAGGTAGTCTTCGCCGGCCTGGCGGTGCCTGACAAGGAGAATCTTCCCCTCGTGAACGATAACTGCCTTGGCCGAGGTGCGCACCGGATGCCGGCGCCAGCTGGGCTGTGCTCTCGGCTTGCGTTCCCAGGCTGCCCTATCCAGCTCCACCCAGATACCGTCGGCGTCCCGGCGTGTTTCCCGAAAGCCGTAAGCCAACACCACTGCCAAACCGCCGGGGTTGCCCTCCCACAGGCTGTCTTCCATGACCGTGCCTTCCCACGCGCCAAAAAAATGCCACAGGATCAGGTCGATGGCCTCCCGCCCCAGCCCCTTTCCGCGCAGGTGGCGCTTGATTTTCACGTTGAACATGGCCCGGCCGCTGGATGGATCGAAGTCGTGGAAGCTGACCTCGCCGGCGCACGTTCCCGACGAATTCTCGTAGACCAGGAAGTATTCGTTCGCGCTGGCCAATTCGTGGAACATGCGTCTATGCCAGCGCTCCCACTTTTCCGGCGGCAGGGGACAGACCCCGCCCACGTCGCGCATGGTTGCTTCATCTTCCCAGATGCCGCGCACCGCTTCATGATCCGCCAGCGTCGGCCTGCGCAGGCTAACAAGTTGTCCGTCTATCATGGCCCCTCCCCGCAGGCCAGTCAGGATACGGGGTTCAGCAGGGAGGGTCAACGGCGGGAAAAAAGATAACACGTACGGGGTCTGACCCCATCTATGCAAAACCATCAGTCCGTTGATAGTTTTGCATAAACGTGTTATCATTGAACCATGATCAAGCGATGTTTGGAGACGCCCCTCCGTAAGGCCGCGGCTCATTACCCGGTGGTATGCCTAAGCGGCCCGCGGCAATCCGGCAAGACCACCCTGGTCCAGTCGATCTGGCCCGACAAACGCTATGTCTCGCTAGAGGATCCAGACCAGCTTGAGTTTGCCAGTTCCGATCCCCGCGGCTTTCTCGAACAAGCCGGCGATGCAGGCATGATCCTGGACGAGGCACAACGCCTGCCGCCTCTGTTCAATTACCTGCAAGGCTACGCCGACCGCAGCGCAAAGGGCGCGTACATCCTTACCGGTTCCAACAACTTCCTGCTCATGGAGGGCATAAGCCAGAGCCTGGCCGGCAGGGCGGCGATTCTGCACCTTTTGCCGTTCTGTGCGGCCGAACTTGGAGCTGGAAGTCTGGGGGATGACTGGGAAAGCTGCGCCTACTGCGGCTTTTATCCCCGCGTACGGGCGGACGGATTGCCGCCTGATATGTTCAGCCGTGACTATCTGGCTACCTATGTGGAGCGGGACGTGCGGCTGGTCAGGAACATACAGGATCAGTCCGCCTTCAGGGCTTTCCTCAAGCTCTGTGCCGGCCGCGCGGGCCAGGCGCTCAACATGCAGTCCTTGGCCCATGATGCCGGTATTTCGGTCAATACCGCAAAGGATTGGCTTGGCCTCCTGGAAGCGGCGTTCCTCGTCTTCTTGGTAAGGCCATGGAACGAAAGCTTCAACAAACGCCTGGTCAAGTCTCCAAAACTGTACTGGCTGGATACCGGCCTCCTGTGCCGCCTCCTGGATATTCGCGCTCCGGGCGATCTTGCCTTTCATGCGGCACGCGGCGCGGTATTCGAGAACCTGCTCATGGCGGAGCGCTGGAAAGCCGGCTGGCACCGGGGCGAGGAGCCTGCCGTCTGGTTCTGGCGCGACAACAATGGCGTGGAGGTCGACCTGGTGGACGAGCGCGACCGCATCGTGCGCCTGTGGGAAGCCAAGGCCGGTAAGACCATTGCACACGACATGTTCGCTGGGCTGGAATCGGTAGGCACCCTGGCCGGAATCCCGGCCGACCGGCGCTTCCTGGTATACGGCGGCCAGGAAGCCCAGACCCGCAGGTCGGCTCGCGTACTGCCATGGAGCACAGCGCTAGTCATGGACTAAGCTGGCGGCCTGGCCAACGTGAAGGAAGCTTCGTTATTCCCGAGGGACAGGAAGAGGTTGGAACCCTAACAGGTAGCGAGTACTGTAGGCTGAGAGGGATACCCTCCCTGCAACACACCTGCGGCGCTGCGCGACTCGCGCCGCATCCCACGGGACAGAAAGAGACTGGAGCCATAAGCTGAAAGCCTAAGGGTAATAGGCCCAAAGCAATCAATAAGCCCCTATCGAAGTTGCATACTTTGATAGGGGCTTTTCTTTTTGGTTAAGTCTTACAATTCTCCTTCCGCCAGGAGCGTCTGCCATTCATCCGGCCAGATTAACTTGAACATCGAATCGTTAAAGGCCGGGACATGCTCCGCTACGTTGTAAGCGCTCATAAGAGCCAGCTCGCCCGCTCCGCCCCAGGATGCTAGCAGGTTTGTAAAAGCATCGGGCCACGTAGTAAAGCCGCTGTCGTAGCTGTAGTTTCTACTGATGTAGAAATCCCCTATATTCGTACCGTTATCTTCAAAGCCTCCGGCTTCTTCATCCAGGTGAATATAAAAACCTTCCGCATCGGCATACACCAGGTTCTTATGTATTCCGCCCGTACCGTCGGGGCTTGCTGTCTTGATGCTTCCATAACAATTAAGCTTGTCCAGTAACTCAAGTTCGCCGTAGGATGCATATTCGTCCGTTGCGCCTTTTATGTAGTAAAGGCCCTTCCCGGAGCCAGCTTCTACTCGGAAATAGTAGCTGGACAAGTAATCCCGTTCACCAGAACTTGCCTCAGGCATTTCCGCATCATCATAGGAAGCCCAGGCAAAATCCGAGCTGTAGTTTCCCGCATCAATTTTTTTGGTGGACAGGTACATCCTGAACGGATTACTTGCCGCTGGATCGACAGAACCAGGTTCGGGAAAAAAGAGATATGCTCTTAGCTCGTTGGCAGCCGCAGTCATTCGGATCTCGAACCGGTTGGCGTTGATCTTCACCCATTTGTTTTTTGTGGTACCCTTGATGGCGTTGTTGTCGCCATTGTAGTTGTTCA
>JAKQNL010000256.1 GCA_029565815.1 Spirochaetota bacterium
TTGTCAAACTCCACAAGGAACGTGTTGCCCTGCTGGCCCTCTGGCGTAAGACCTGCGGCTGCGTTGGTGCCGGTAGGGCTTTCTGGATCCACGGTAACGGTTGCCTGCCACTGGTTGGTCTGGCCGGGTACGCGCACAAACTCAACGCGCATGGTGTGTTCGTCGCCGAAGGAGTCGTAAATTTTTTCTTCTACCCGCCAGGTGCCGGCCCGTATGGTCTCTGCCGCGGCTCCTTCGGGGATTTCGGGCAGGCGCTTGTCCAGGTTACACGCAAGGAATACCTGTTCGGTAGCCCGCGCCGGATCTTTGGATCCTACCGGGATGACAAGATCGGACAGCGCTCCGGATGTGTTGAGTACCTCGACGCCGTTGATGATTTCCGCGTTCCAACCCTGCACCTTGTAGCCGTTGCCCGGGTTCACCAGGTAGCCGTCCCGGTCCAGGCCAAAAGCGCCGGCGCGGGTATACATGGTGGTGTCGCCCTTGTTGAGCACAAAGAAGCCGGAACCGGAGATGGCCAGGTCGGTCATCACGCCGGTGGTCTGGAATGCGCCCTGGGTGTGTATGGTATCGATGCTGGCAATGCTCATGCCAAGACCGATTTCCTTTGGGTTCACGCCGCCCACTTCCTCTGTCGGGCGCGCAGCGCCGGACATGACCTGGTACAAGAGGTCCTGAAAGTTTGCCCGGCCTTTTTTGAAGCCGGTGGTGTTCACGTTGGCTATGTTGTTGCCCAGCACGTCCATGCGGGTCTGGTGGTTCTGAAGGCCGGCTACACCGGAATACAATGAGCGCATCATATAAGCGCCTCCTTACTCGATGACCTTGGAGACTTGCTCCAGGTCGTAGAACGTTCCGCCAACCATGACGAGGGGGAATTCCCCGCGTACTACCTGATCCACCTTGCCGGTAAGCGCTTGGTCGCCATCCAGCACCTCGACCTGTTTCCCGAGCAAGGACTGTGCCTCGCTGGAGTTGAGCAGATTAGCGACCTTGCCGAATTGGGTCGACATGTTGGTCATCTGTTCCAACGACGAGAACTGAGCCATCTGCGCGATGAACTCCTTGTCCTGCATCGGGTTGGTCGGATCCTGGTGCTGCAGCTGGGTAATGAGGATTTTCAGGAAATCATCCTTGCCCAGCTCCGCCTTGGGCGAGCTCTTGCCGGCACTCAGGGCCTTGTTCAACATGTCCACTTCGCGCTGGGTCATCGCGTAATCCGCGCTGCTCATCTGCACATCTAAGGTCACGGCTATGCTCCTTGCTCTATCACACGATCAGGTTAAGTCTCTTAGGGCTTTCGCCCAGACCAAAGCCCTGGCTTTGGCCCTGAACCAGTTCGGGCACCGCTTTGCCCAATTCCCGCAAACCAGCGCTAAAGTACGGCTCTTTTGTTTCACGGCCGTCTGCGCGTTCGCCGCCCTGGCCCTGTCCGCGCACTTCCACTTCCAGCGAAGCGGTTTCAAAACCAGCTTCGGCAAACGCGTCCCGCAGGGCATCCAGGGACGAACGGAATGCCTCGGCGGCCAGGTCGGATTCGACAACGATTCTGCCGCTTACTAGTTTCTCGGCCAGTTTGAGCTCTATCTTGACGCCGCCTAGCGATTGTGGCTCCAGGCGCATACGAATTATGCCTAGTTCGCCTTCGCGAAGCACAACCTGGGCGGCGCGCACAATATCGCTAGCCCCGTCTTCGCGCAGCCGTGCAGCCAAACCGCTAGCCAAACCGCTAGCCTGCCCGCCGGGCTGTGTCTGCGCTTCTGCCGTTGGCTGAGTATCGGCTACAGATTCTGCAGTAAAACCATGATCGGGTAGCGCATTCGGCATGGGCTTTGTATCGCTTTGCGCAGACTGAAGGCCAGGCTCACTGCGGCTCGACTCAGCGTCCTTGCGATCGAGGGGCGCTTGCTGTTTAGCCTTTAAGCGCATATCGGTTACATGCACCTTCATGGGCTTTGCATTCGCTTCCATGTCGGATTGTATCGATACGCTGTTCTGGCGCAGTTTGCTTTCCGTTTTGTCCAAGCGATTGGCAGGCTGTGCGGAGGCGGACAGGACAGCTTCGCGGCCGTCGAGTACAGCGTTTGTCTTTTTTTTGCCGCGGCCGTTGCTTTCTGTATCGGCGACAAGCGTGGCCGCCTCTGCTGTGCTAGCCAGAGCCTTTACAGCCACTTCGCTTTTAGGGGCAACGGGAGCGGCCGGGAGAACAGGCTCTCCGGATTTTTTCCTATCGAGCGGGGCGGCATTTTGGAGCTGTGCGCCGGGGCGCAGTGCTGTACGCGAAGCGCGTGCAGTGCCATCTACGGCTAACTCTGCTGCCGGGTTGTCGTTGGTTTGGGTTTTCCTGTTGGTAATGGATGCCAAAAGGGAACTGAATGCCTTGCCAGTTTTGCTTCCGGCTTTGGACCTGGAAGCGCCTGCGATCATGTCCGCTGGCGGGCTATCGGCTTTGATGACCATTTGGGTCAGCATAGAAGGCGGTCTCCTTTCGGCCGAGCCGCCCTTACACCAGCGTGCTGGTGTACCGGTACTGGCGCTGCCAGGACCGATAGGCTGTTCCGCTTAGTCCAAGGAAGCCGGTTTTGCGCTCATTTTGCGCTGTATCTCGGCTGACCGCGCTGCTGGCATCAGGGACAGCCAGTATGCAACCACGGACGATTCCCCGGACGCCGCGGCCTGTTCCTCTACGGCCCGCAGCACGTCGATCACCGTTTGGTCATCCATAGCAACAAGGATGTCCACGGCGTCGGCGGGCGGCATGCCGGTTAGGTAACGGGCGTTTTGCTCGACGTTCGCTCTTCTATCATCGTACCGTTGTGTCAGGCTATTGAATGATTTTTCTTTTTCCTGCAAAGCAGCTTCCCTGTCCTGCAGTTCTTGGGACATGGCAACGATGCTTGCCTCCTTTTCCACAGCCCCGGCTTCCCTGGCCATAAGCTCCTGGCGCATGGCTTCCACCGCTTCCAGTTGCTTTGCCCAGCGCTCATCGTCCAGGAGGGTTGGGCTGTTTGCGTCTATGGCCTTGCCGGTGCGGGTGGGTAGGCCTATAAGGCGAACAATGGGGGCAAACATGGATTTAGCATCTACTATGCCCAAATAGTCGAACCAGAACAAACCGCCAATGGCAACGGCGACGATGAGCATTAGTAGCACGAGCACCCTGCCCAGTATTCTTTGCCTGCCGAATCTCGCCATGTCAGTCTCCTACATTCCCGCTTCTGTCATACATAGTTCACGTGTTCGCTAGCCGCGCCGCGGTCCCGGCTGCTATATCGTCGAGCACCTTGGTCTCTTCTTGCAACGCATGGTGGTAATATTCGCGCTGCGCCCGTTCTTTTAGCTTTTGGATAAGCTCGTGGGCTTGCGATGCCCGCACATACTCCAGCCTTGCCTCTTCCCGTTTGGCTTCCGCCAAGGCCAAGGCTTTTAGGAGCCTATCACGATCCTGGGTAAGGCGCAGCACATAGCGTTCCGATGAACGGAAATCCGACGCGTTTCCGCCGGCGCGAAATCGGTTTCGGCTTGCTTCCAGGCTAAGACTTGCGTTTTCCTTGAGCTGCAAGTCCAAAATTGCGCATGCTCCCGCCGCCTGCGCTAGCTGTGCCTTGGCCGCTTCCAGCGCGTATTCCCTAACCTCGCGCAAAGGCTCCAGTTTAAAGTGGAAGCGTTTCATGTTAGGCCTGCCCTGCCTGCGCGGCCTGCGCCGGCACTGCCAGCGCCTGCGCCTGGGCTTGCGCATCGTGCGTTGCGGAATCTTCTTTGGCGGCAAATGCGCTCAGTTCCGATTGCGGAATAGCAAGGCCGGCCAGTTCTCCCAAGCGCTTAATGGTATCGGAAATGGGTGCTTTTTCATCGACGCTCTGATTGAGGAATTCCTCGATTGCCTGGCGCTTTGCAATGGCTGCGTCGATACCGGGGTTGGAGCCCTTAACATAGGCGCCAATGTTGATCATATCCTCGGATTCTTCGTAGGTAGCCATAAGCCTTCGGACTATGCCCATGGCTTTTTGCGTTACCGGCCCGGTAACCGCCTGGGTAAGGCGGGATATCGATTTAAGCACATCCACCGCCGGATAGTGGTAGCGCTCCGCAAGCTTGCGGGACAGCACCACGTGGCCGTCCAGTATGCCCCGCACCGTGTCCGCTATCGGCTCGTCCATGTCGTCGCCGTCCACAAGAATAGTATATATTCCTGTTATCGAACCTTTATCCGATGTGCCGGATCGTTCCAACAGTTTTGGCATC
>JAKQNL010000275.1 GCA_029565815.1 Spirochaetota bacterium
CCTTCAGGTCGCGGCTGTCCGCATTGTCGTGCTGCAGTTCCATGCGCCTGGCTGCTTCCTGGGCCAAAAGCTCCTGGGCAGACAGCGGATCATCATCACCAACAGGCACACGCGTCCAGCGGCCGGACGGGCCAAGGCTACGGGCTTTTGCCGTATCCTCAAAATACGCCGACAGGATGAACAGAATGCGCTCTTTAGCCTGCGGCTCCAGCACCGGGAACATAAGCTCCACGCGCCTGTCCAGGTTTCGCGGCATCCAGTCCGCGCTGGACAGGTACAGTTCGTCCATGCCTCCGTTCCGGAAATACACGATTCTGGAGTGTTCCAAAAACCGGCCGACGATGGACAGCACCTGTATGTTTTCCGACAAGCCACCCAATCCGGGCACCAGCTGGCACACGCCCCGGACATTCAATAACACGTTGACGCCTTTTTGCGATGCCCGGTACAGGGCGTCTATCACTGCCTTATCGCCCAGGGAATTCAGTTTTGCCATGATGAGGCCCGGCGATTCCGGGCTGGATCGTTCCGCTTCCCGGTCTATCATGGAGACCAGCCGGCGCTTAAGGTCAAAGGGCGCCATAGCCAGGTGCCGTAACTCGCCCAGGGAGGACAAGCCGGTAACTGCATTGAAAAACGAGCTGACATCGCGGGTAAGATCGGGTGACGACGATAAGAGCGACAGGTCGCCGTACAGCCTGGCCGTTTTGTCGTTGTAGTTGCCGGTGGACAGGTGGGTGTATCGTCGTACCTGGCCGTCTTCTTCCTTGCGCACCACGAGCGCGGCTTTTGCGTGCACCTTTAAGCGCGCAGCTCCGTACACAACGATTACGCCGGCCCGTTCCAAACGGTTTGCCCACGCAAGATTGCGCTCTTCCTCGAATCTGGCTTTCAGTTCCAGCACCACGGTAACCTGTTTTCCTGCCCGCACCGCCTTGGTAAGCGAAGCGATGATCGGCGAATCGCTTGAGGTTCGGTACAAGGTTATCTTGATGGCAAGCGTAGCCTTGTCCCTGGCTGCGCTGTCGATAAAATCGAGCACCGTGCCGAAGGATTCGTACGGGGCATGCACCACAAGGTCACGCTTACGCAGTTCGTCGAAGACCGAATTGCCTTCAGCTGCTTCGAATACGGCTACCGGATGATGAGCCGGGTAGCGCAGTTGGTCAAACCCTGCAAGCTCTGCAAGGGCAGCAAAACTTTTCAGGTCTATAGGCCCAGCTAGCGGATACACGTCCTCAGGCTGTAGCCCAAGCCGCGCCGACAGTATTGGCTCTAGCCCTTCGGAGTCCGCAGAAATAGTCATGCGCACCGGCTTAGAGCTTTGCCTGTCCACCACAATTTTTTCCATTGCGGCCTTGAAGTTTTCGTCTTCGTCTTCGTCAACGCCTATATCGGCGTCGCGGGTAATCTTAAACAGGGTACGCTCCCGCACGTCCCAGCCGGGAAACATGCGGCCGCCAAACATAAGCACCACGTCGTCCAAAAGCGCCATGCGCACGGTCAAATCGCCGCAGGCTGGCAGGCGAACAAAGCGGCCTAGGTTGGGCGGAACCTGGGCTATAACCAAACGCTCCTGGCTCTGGTCCAAGGCATGGCGCAAGAGGAAGGCAACGTGGATACGCAGGTTACCGGTTACAGGAAAATCACCCTCGCCTTCCGGCGGTACAGCTATCGGCGTAAGGGCAGGCTCCACCTGGGACTCATACCAGAGTTCTAGCCAGCGGGCAGTCTGGGCATCCCAATCCGATGGCCGCTGGATCTCCAGCCCGGACTGTGCTAAAGCCGGCAAAAGCTCGTGGGACAGATACGCGTACTGGCGGCCGCTTAGCTCGCGCACGCGCCGGGAGATGGCGGACAGAACCTCAGCGTAGCTCATTCCGGACATGTCGTCGGCCTGGGCATCCGGATTTTTCTGCGCGGCCGCTTTCAGCGACGCTACCCGCACCATGAAAAACTCGTCCAGGTTGGATGAAACGATAGACAAAAACCGCAGGCGCTCCAGAGGCGGATTGGCCGCGTCCAGGCCTTCTTCCAGCACCCGCGCATTGAACTCCACCCAGGACAATTCCCGGTTCAGATAAAAGCGCTCGCCTCCACTCATATCAGCACCACCTTGAGGCCGAATACATCCTCGAACATGTCCGCCTTGTCGTTCAAGGACAAGCGCTCCAGCGATAAATCTTCCTGCCCTTCGCTAACCACCAGGAGGTGATCTTCCTTTACCTCCACCGATGCCAGCCGTACACGTTGGGTATGATCACGGTCCAGCGCGTCCGCGATGCGCAGGATGGCGGAGCATTTGAGTACGGCCACGCGGTCTTCCCGCGGAAGGCTCATGTAGTTGACGTGAGAGCTTTGCGGGCCGGCTTTTCTGTGGTAGCGAACCACGTTCGCGATGATGGCCACCTCGTCGCGCTGCAGGCCAAACAGCTCGCTGTTCTGGACAATATATTCGGAGTGCTTGTGGTGGCCGCTGTTGCGGATGAAGGAGCCAACATCATGAAGTGTTGCAGCAACCTCCAGTATGATGCGCTCGCGGGCCCGCATGCCATGCAGGTCCGTAAGCTGGTCGAAAAGGAACAGCGCCGAGCGGGTAACGGCCTGGGCGTGGGCTTCGTGGTATCGGTAGCGCCTGCCAAGGTTCGTAGCCGATGCGCGCACCTGGCCAAGCATCATGTCGTCCAGGTCCCTGGCCTTGCCACCGGCTATGGCTATGAGTAAGCCCTCGCGTATGGACACGCCGGGCACGGTCAGCTCCTGCGCCCCGGTTCGCTCAAAAAACTGCCCGATGATGGTAAGGCCCGGTCCTATGGACTCTGCTTCCGACCACAGTAACCGGTATTCGCTAGCCACCGATTCCGGGCTCATGCTGCCTATCCGGTCCACCAGAGCCAAAAACGCATCCTTCTGGATCACGCGGTAATCGCCGGTTCCCTGCGTTCCAAGCGCAAGGCCGGCGAAGCGCGCATCCGAGCCTATGGCGATAAAGGTGCGCACGGTGCCAAGGCTTAGGTCGTCATCCAGCGTATCGCATATGGTGCGCACATTGTCGCTTATGTACCGGGTTACGCTTGCAGGGCTTTCTGCGGACAAGCGCAGCTGGCCGCCGAGCCTGAGCGTTCCAAGCCGCAGGGAATGCGCGGCAACTATCTTGCCTTTGCGCAGGAGCATAAGTTCGGTGGAACCACCGCCTACTTCCATGATGATGGAATTGGTTTTGGAAAACAGCTTTGCGTCCTCGCCCAGCGCCTGCTGGACGGCAAGGAACATGTAGTGGTTTTCTTCTATCGCTTCCACGATGTCCACGTGAAAACCGGTGCGCATGGCGATGCGGTCCACCACCGAGTCGCGGTTTTCCGCCTCACGCATGGCGCTGGTGCCGACCACGATGGCGTCTTCCG
>JAKQNL010000299.1 GCA_029565815.1 Spirochaetota bacterium
CTATCCCAGTCAAGTATGGCTTTTTTGCGCTTTTTATCTACTTCGATAGGGAAAATATGAGAACCGAGTTTAACCCGGTTGGTAAAGTCCCGTGCTTCCTCTCGCTGGGTTCTGCTTATGGTTTCGCTAGCCCTACGACGATCAGGCCGTCCGGCCATAGGACCAGACTGAATGGTACGCTCGCTCTTTCCAAGAAGTGTTTTTGCTACCAACGGTGATATGCGCTCAAGCATGCGCCGCTGTAAGGGCGACACGCTCATGGCATACATCCGTGTGGTGCGCACTATCTCGCCTGCAACAATATAGTCCGGGTTCTCCCGGAACATGACCGAGCCTGGGTGTATTTGCACTTTCTCCGCCATAAGCGTGCGGAACTGTCCACGCTCTTCGCGAGCGCATACGAACTGGATGAGGCCCCTACTCACTGCGCACAGGTAGTCTTCTGTGGCTCCGCCAGAACTGATGGGTACGCCTAGATCGTGCACAATGAGCTCAATCTGCTCTTTAATACGAGCTATCTCTAGCATGGTTCGCTCGTCTAAGAAGCTTTTATCGCAAAATTTCGGCTTATTGCTGCTGTCACGGAAGGACTTGAACATGCGCAAATAGGAGACAAAATCCCCGTTCGGGTCTCGGAACGCATGGTGAGCAGCCCGTGCTTCCATCTCCTGCCCAGCCGGTAAAATATAGGGGCTCATGGTGGACAGAAAACTGGCAGCGATGATGACTTCTTCCAGCACCGTCGGATACTTGGTAATAGCTTCAACTATCATGCGCGACAGCCGTGGCAAAAGTGGGAATGCACACATCATGGTGCCTATGCTCGACAATGTGCGATCGGGGTTTAATGCATCAAGTAGATTGAGTATGTCCAAGGCTCCTGCGATGCCCGATCGAGGCGGCTTGGATATAAAATCAAAGCCCTCAAAATCAGTAATGCCGAGTTCGGCCATGCGCAAAAGAACTTCGGAGAGGTCGGTTCGGTATATCTCTTCCAGGGTAAAGAGGGATCGGTTTTCAAAGTCCTCCCGTTTGTACAGGCGATAACAGTAGCCAGGCGCTGTCCGGCCTGCCCTGCCTTTGCGCTGGTTACAGGATGCCTTACTGATGGGTACTTCGACGAGGCTTGCCGTGTAGGTTCTCGGATTGTAAAAATTGAGTTTTGCTTGGCCCGAATCGATGACGCTTGTTACGCCATCGATGGTAACGCTGGTTTCTGCAATGTTGGTAGACACCACAATTTTGGTTTTCCCAGGCGGGGCTTTTTCGAACACGCGGAACTGCTCGTCTTTGCCAAGGCGGGAATACAGCGGGATAATGTGCAAACGGCTTCGAACCTCGCACTGAGACAGGCGCAGCACACAGTCCTTGATGGCTCGCTCGCCAGGCAGGAAGATTAGGATATCACCTTCGCGCTTGTCGCCGACCACACGGTTAACAACCTGCTCAATTTTGTCGGTGAGCATGTCTGGGTTTGCGTCTACTGCCGGTGGGTCCCACACGACGGTAACCGGATACACCTGCGTATCGATTTTGACGATAGGACAGTCGCCAAAATACGCGCTAAATACCTCGGCATTGATGGTTGCCGAGGAGACTATCACCTTGAACTCCGGCCGTGTTTCTAGCACGCGTTTTAGGAGGCCCAGGATAAAGTCTATGTTAAGGCTACGCTCGTGGGCTTCGTCCACCATGATAACCGAATAGCGGGACAGAGCCGGATCCAGCTTCATTTCCTGAAGGAGTATACCGTCGGTCATGATTTTGATGAGG
>JAKQNL010000309.1 GCA_029565815.1 Spirochaetota bacterium
CGGCCGCGGTACATGGTGTTCTGCACGCCGCGGGTATAGGGAAACTCGCCGGGAAAGCTTATGTCCCTAAGGTAATCCTGTTTCGCGTTGTCCAGGGGCGTGTACAGACGGGCTACAGGCGCCTTGGAAACCGTGGTAAATTCTTTTTTACGCTCGGGAAACTTGGCCAGGGACTTGTCTACCCCGGCCTGGTAGGCTTCTAGGCCTTTCTTGATCGCGTCGGTATCGCCCATCGATATTCCTCCCGTCAAATCTTGGCCGACTTGGCCAGCTCGAAACCCTTGCGCAAGGCTGAAAGGTTTAAGTCCTCGGTTCCCTTTGGCACGCGGTTCTTCACCGCAAGCTCCATGGTTGGAAGGCTTACAACACCAGAAATGCCACCAAGCACGCCTAGGGCAACGATGTTTGCGACAACTTTCTTGCCCAGATCATCTGAGGCGGTCTTGAGTATGGGCACCGATACCGTGCGAGCCTTTATGTCGTCAGACAGGGGTACGGACGAATCCACGATGATAAGACCTTTACCCATACAAGGTCCGTAGGATTTATATGCCTCGGCGGTAAGTGCAAGAAGGAAGTCTGGGTCGGTTGCCTTGGGGTAATCGATGTCGGTGTCGGAAATGACCACCTCCGCCTTGGACGCGCCGCCGCGTGCTTCGGGGCCGTAGCTCTGGGTCTGCACGGCGTTTTTATCTTCTATGATGGCAGCCTCGGCGAGCACGATGCCTGCAAGCAACAAGCCCTGGCCGCCGGAACCGCTTAGTCGGAATTCTGTGCGCATTCCCGTACTCCTCCCTGGAACGTGTCGAACTTGCGGCGCACCTGCTCAACCAGGGCGGAATATTCGGCGGTAAACTCCGGTTCGCTCTTATTGTACAGTTCGCCTATCGTGAACTTGCCTTCTAGCTTGTCCGGGCTCATGGCTGCGGCAGCCTTTACGTTCACGGCCCGTTCCTTAAACCAGTTGAGCATCTCTACAGCCGTACCCAGTTTGTTTTTTCGACCCATGTAGGTCGGGCATTGGGTAATGGCCTCTACAACCGAGAAGCCCTTGTTAAGGAGGGCTTTCTCCATCACGTCGATGAGCAGGGGTGCATGGTATGCGGTTCCGCGGGCTACGTATGTAGCTCCTGCTGCTATCGCCAGGTTAGCCAGGTCAAAGCTGCGCTCTACGGTTCCGTACGGCGCGGTGGTGCCCAGCATGCCTTTTGGCGTCATGGGCGAATACTGGCCACTGGTCATGCCGTAGATGTTGTTGTTCATCACAATGGTGGTTATATCTATATTACGCCTGGCAGCATGGATGAAGTGGTTGCCGCCAATGGCTGTGCAGTCGCCGTCGCCGGTCATGACTATCACCTTAAGGTCCGGCCTGGACAGCTTGATGCCGGTTGCGAAAGCCAGAGCGCGGCCGTGGGCCGTGTGCAGGGTGTCAAAATCCAGGTAGCCGGGTGCGCGGCTAGAGCAGCCTATACCGGAAACCACAATTACCTTGTTCTTATCCAGGCCAAGGCGGGCTATGGCCCGAACCAGGGAGCCGGTTACCGTACCGTGGCCGCAGCCTGGGCACCAGATATGCGGCAGTCGGTTTTGCCTAAAGTAGCTGAGGCTATCGCTCATTGTTTGCCTCCCATGATGACAGACAGAATTTCCTCGGGTTTAAAGAGTTCGCCGTTCACCTTGCCCAAGCGTTCCACCGGAGCGCCGTTACGGATAACACGTTCTACCTCAAGCGCAATCTGGCCCAAGTTCATTTCGGGCACTATGACGCGCTTTGCTTTAGCCGCGTATGCACGCAGCGTTTCTTCGGGGAATGGCCAGATGGTCTTTGGGCGGAACAAGCCTGCCTTGATGCCCTGTGCCCGGGCCTGACGCACGGCGGACAGGGAGGACATGGCAGAGGAACCGAACGCTACCACAAGGATTTCGCAGTCATGTGCGGATTCCTCAAAGTAGTCGCGCATCTGGGGCTCGGCCTTTTCCACTTTGCGCATAAGGCGGCGAAGCATGCGGTCGGTAACATCGCTCTTATTGGAAGGAAAGCCTGTTTCATCGTGGAACAAGCCGGTAACGTGATAGCGGTACCCCTGGCCAAAGGCAGCCATGAGGGGCACACCGCCGTCCAGGTCGGCTTCGTAGGGTTTGTAGCCGGCTGGGTTTGTCGGAGCCTTGCGCTTACTGATCTTTAAGGAACCGGGTTCTGGCAGCACAACCTTTTCGCGCATGTGGCCGATAACCTCGTCGGTAAGGACGATAACCGGAACGCGCAGATCTTCGGCAATGTTAAATGCCTTTACGGTAAGCTCGAAACATTCCTTAACATTGCCCGGAGCAAGCACCACAACCGGATGGTCGCCGTGCGTACCCCAGCGTGCCTGCATAACATCACCCTGGGCAAGAGAGGTTGGCTGACCGGTGGACGGCCCTACCCGCTGCACGTTAATGATGACGATAGGCACTTCGGTTATACCAGCGTATCCGATATTTTCCTGCATGAGCGAAAAGCCCGGGCCGCTGGTTGCAGTCATGGTTTTGCGACCAGTTAAGGATGCGCCGATGATAGCCGCTATGGAGCCTATCTCGTCTTCCATCTGGATGAACTTGCCACCAATTTTGGGCAGTTCCTCCGCGCACAGCTCGGCGATTTCGGTGGATGGCGTAATTGGATAGCCGGCGTAGAAGTCCAGCCCGGCGGCCAATGCGCCGAGGGTACAGGCTTCGTTGCCCTGCATCAGCTTGGCGTTAGGCATGATTAACCTCCGGTGGAACCGTATAATCCACGTCGGATGCGTCTTTGCCTTTATCGCCAGACGCGCCTTTTTCGCGGATCTCGATGGCAAAGTCCGGACAACGCAGCTCGCACATCTTACAGCCGATGCACAGCTCAGGCTTTTCCGCGTATACCTTGCCGTTCTTAAGCGTTAGTACCTGCTTTGGGCAGAAAGCGACGCATACATTGCATCCCTTACACCAACGTTCCCGAATAACATGCTCGTAGGACTTCTTTTGTTCGCTCATGGAACCTGCACCCCTAGAGTTGTCCGAAGCACGCCTTGCTACCACAGGTCCTTGGCTTAAGCCAGGGTATCGAGCGCGGTATCGTGCATGCTAACGAATCTTATGCTCA
>JAKQNL010000310.1 GCA_029565815.1 Spirochaetota bacterium
ACCTATCTGCATGGCGCATCATCGGATTATGGCAAAGACGCCATGGCTCCCTATGCCCTCCAATGGGGGGCTATGAAACTATCCAGATCCGAAGGGTGCAAAAGCTACGACCTGTTCGGCGTGCCACCCAGGCCGGATCCAAGCCACCCCATGTACGGGCTCCACGCTTTCAAGGCCGGCTTTGGCGGAGACTTGATTCACCGCCAGGGCGCCTGGGACTGGCCCTATGACGAGGCAAAGTACCAGTGCTACCTAGCCTCGGAAAGCTCTTCGTCATTTCACCTGTAGGCCAGCGCTAGCACCCGAAACCCGAATGGGCGAAACTCTCGAACGAGGGTCCGCATCACATCCAAAAAAATATGCACTCGCCAAGCCAGAACCTTATTTCCACAGAGTCAAAGGCAGAAATCTCGCGATGCCGCCTTTTTTGCGCTATGATTAGTACATCAGACAGTAGTGATAGGTAGGGCAGAAAGGAAGCGCTCAAATGGCAATACAAATAAAACCTTTGGCAGCCCTCCTTTTTGTCCTGGCCGCGCCAATCGCGCTAGCACAAGGCAAACCTTCATCCATCACCGTGGTATGCGACAACAATTATCCTCCTTATGCTTTCCAAACCCAAGACGGGCGGCTGCAGGGCATCGTTCCAGACCTGTGGGAAGCATGGGAAGCGGCCACCGGCGTGTCGGTCAGGCTTGTGGGAATGGACTGGCACAACGCGCTGGAAGCCATAGAACAAGGCAAAGCTGATGTCATCGACACCATTGTAAAGAGCGAAGAGCGCGAAGGCTGGCTGGACTTTACGCCAGCCTATACCAGCTTTGACGTACCGATATTTTTTCACCGGGATATTGCTTCGATTTCGAACTTTTTCGACCTTCGCGGTTACCGGGTAGCGGCCAAGAGCGGAGACCATTGCATGGACATACTCAGGGCAAACGGGGTAAAGGATATACGGGAATACCCGAGCTACGAGACTATCGTCAATGCGGCGCTCCATGGCGACGAGCGCGTGTTCTGCATGGACGAGCCGCCGGTGCTGTACCTGTTGTTCAAGCACGACGCTGTTTCCGAATTCAAGCGGTCCATAGTGGTGTACGAGGCAAGCTTCTACCGCGCCGTGCGGAACGGAGATCGGGACATGCTTGCTCTGGTGAACGATGGCTTCAAGGCTGTAGGCCCGAAGGTCTTGAACCGCATCAAATCGCGCTGGCTGGGCGTGACTATGGACGATGCCCTTAACGTGCGCGTCCTGTGGATACTCGTCGTGATAGTGGGCATCATTGCCCTTGTGGCTGCTAACATGGCAACGGTGGCCATGTATTTCCGTAGGCGCGTGCGCCAACGCACAGCGGAGCTCGACGCAAAGCTGACACAGCTCATCGAAAGCGAAAACCGCATGCGCGCCATCGTGCGCGGCCTGCCAGATTTCATGATATTGCTTGACAGGGACTGCAGGATGCTGGAACTGCAGACGGGAAACGACCGCTACAGGCACAGGCCTATGCGGGCATTCCGGGGAAAGATCATAGCCGAAGCGCCGTACGGCGGCCCAGAGC
>JAKQNL010000326.1 GCA_029565815.1 Spirochaetota bacterium
CCCTATCACTTTTATAGAGGCGATGGCCGCAGGCCTTCCGGTCGTGTGCGCCCAGGACATAAGCGTTCGGGACATGGTGCTCAACGGCGAAAACGGCTATGCGCTGGACGACCACCACCAGCTCTGGGAAAAAGCCCTGGAAGTTTTCAACGACCCAGGCCTTGCCGCCCGCATGGGCCAACGCTCGGCAGAGCTGTCCAATAACTATTCTATAGAAACGTTTGTATCGCGTATGGTCGCTTTGTACGAGGAACACGCGCTCAAGCACTAAAGGGAATATTAAAAAGCCCCGATAGGCAAAACGCCTTCGGGGCTTTTTTAGCAGCTATTCCAAAACCCAGCCAACGCCTGCGTACACCAGCACAAGATACTCGTTTACGGCAGCCTGGTTCCCGTAGTTCCGGTATAATCCCCAGCTCAGCCGCAGGCGGGCAAACAGCGATTGGCTTATAGCTGCATCCACACTTAGGTCCGTTATAAAGCGATGCTCATCTGGTCTTGAAAGAATTTCACCAAGCCTGTCGGGAATATAGGAATCCAGATCGAAGTACACAGGGAAAAACTCCCCGCCGCTTTCTTCTATCATACCCATACGTATGGGCCCTTTGCGCACATATTCCACGGACGCGCTAAGGGTCAGACCCCGACCGGCTCGATAGCGAGCCGATAAGCCTAGCTGGTCGCTGTCCGGGCCGTACGGGCTTCCAAGGGGCGTATCGATGCCGCGGAAACCGCCAGGCAGGATGTTGCGCTGGTACATGCTTAGGTACGGCTGCAAGCGAACATAAGTCCATCGGTCCGCGTGGTTGTATTCAAACGCAAGCACCAGGAGCTTGTCGCCATCGATGCGCGGGCTCCAGCTTGCGCTTGCGTGCCATGCATACGCTCCGGGCTTGTCTGCGGCAGCCGATTCATCGGGGCTCGTTATGTCGTCCATAAGGAACTGCGCGGACACAAGGAAGCCAGCAAACGGCACCCAGGAAGCTATAGCTGCCATGGTAACATTGGAATAGCCTGCGGCATAGGTGTTGTGCCACACCAGGCCTGGCAGGATGAAATTGAGCCCAGGACTGGCGCCGCCCATCACGGCCAGCTCTGCCAAGCCGACTCGCAGGGAATCCAGCGCTCGCCACTCGATAAGGTGATACGCAAATAACTTGATTGATTCCGAGCCTGCGCTATAATCGTGATCTGCCCGCTTGTCCCAAAAGCTGGTTCCGTCCGCATCGCGCTTCCACTGAATCTCTGCTTCTTGCGGGCTCAGTTGCGGAGAACTAGTGCCCAAAAGCCACAGGAGGCGGAAGCGCTCATCGCCAACATGCAAGCGCAGCTGGTCGTAATATCGAGCTTGCGGATTCATGATAACCGAATCCACGCCCGCAACGCCTATGCCGGATGGAAACCTGCCAGCAGCCAGCCCATACCAACGGCCGCCCCAAGACAGCCAGCTTGTGTACGGAAACTCGGTATCGCCCAACAGGCCAGTGGTCCAGTGGCTTTCGTCCCACGTTAATGAAAATTCCGAGCCGGTAAAATAGTCCCGGCGGTAGCTTATTTCCGCATCGGCCCGTAGCGACAATCTGCCGCCTGCATTGGCCGCCAGCATGAGCGTAACCAACGACG
>JAKQNL010000329.1 GCA_029565815.1 Spirochaetota bacterium
GCATCGTGCAGGCGCTGTGCTTAATCCTGTGGAAGGGAGATGTATACTACGGGCACAGCTCGTTCTCGCCCGCACGAAGCGCTTTTTTCCGCTTTGGGCTGGCGGCAAGCATCGTGCTTAGCGTGTGGATCATGCTGATGGGCTATGCCCTGGTAACGCGGAGCGAGCCCCGGTGGATGGAGTCATTAATTTATAATGTATACAACACGATACTGGCCGCGGTGCTTTATTTCATGACCATCCGAACCTACGGCGACAGCGGCCGGACCATCATAGCACAGGCATCGTCGTTTACGGTGGACGGCCTGGACTTTGGCCCGGTAATAGGTCCGGTAGCCTGCCAGACTGCAGCTATGTTAATAGAAAGAAACGACAGCGTATCGTGCCAAGAACTGCGGCTTACCCTGAAGGGCGAAGTATGCTCCTGCGAATTTAATGACAGGCCCGGCTTCTGCGCGGACTACTCCACAATGTACAATGCGGTATCCAAGCTACGACGGCTTTTGGAGGCTTTGCGCGTAGGCACGGTGGAAGACCTTCCCGGCGCAGCCGGAGGACAGCACAGGGCCTGGCGCTTCGTTCCGGCAGAACATGTCGTAGCTGGCATACGAACAAAGGAAGAACAATGATCAACTGGATTGAACTGATTTTTACGCTGTGCACGGGCGTCTTCTTCGCCTCCATGGCCTTACGGAAGCATAGTGGAGCGGCCATGTACGGGCGCGCAAAACAGCTGGTTATAGGCGGCTTTATTGCGCATACCCTCCTTCGCATGGCGCACATGGACACCTGGCGCACCTTGCCCGTAGCGGCCGTCATGTACGGATTCGTGTTTTTTTTCATTGCGAGCACCGGCCTTCCTCCGGGTAAAGGATTCGAAGCAGAACAAAGCGTGTGGTCCGAGCCAAAATCCAGGCGCGTCATACGCCGTAGTTTCGGCTTTGCAGGAATGGCTGCAGCTCTTGTATGCCTTGCTGCTCTTGCGCTCTTTCCCTTGCCGGCCATTGCGGCGCCCAACGGCCCCCACCGTGTCGGCACGCAATCCTTCCAGCTAAGCGACCCCGTGCGCATCGAACAGTATGCGCCCAGCCCCGGCGTTGCTGTACCCCGAAACATCATGGTGCAGGCGTGGTACCCGCTTGCACCCGATGCGCGCGGCCAAAGCGCGTTCTGGCTACCGGATGCAGGCGTTCGGAACGCGCTTGCTCGCATGTCGCGTCTGCCGCAGTTTGCAATGTCCCACCTAGCGAGGGCGCGCCTGCCGGCAGTTGCGGGAGCCGAGCCGGCGGCCGGGAAATGGCCCGTGGTCATCCTGTCCCATGGATGGACGGGAACCCGCTACCTGCACGCAGACCTTGCTCTGGAACTTGCATCCCGGGGCATCATGGTGCTGGCTATTGACCATCCATACGGAGCCATGTCCACCACCATGGCAGACGGAACGGTAATAGATTTTTCGCCTGCCGCCCTGCCGGGAAAAGCTGGCGACCCAGGTTTTTGGGACAACGCACGAAAACTTGTGGGAACCTATTCTGATGACCAGCTTATGCTTATCGATGCAGTCCGCAACGATAGGCTTGTGCCAGCAGTGGCAAACGCATGCGATGCACAGGCTATAGCCATAGCCGGACATTCCACAGGCGGCGGCGCCGCGGTGCTCAGTGCGTACAGCGATCCATCCATCCGTGCGGTGCTTGCTCTTGATGCATGGGTAAAGCCTTTGGGTAACGAAGTCGATACACCTGCGGACATTCCGCAACTGCACCTGGGCAGCGCTGCATGGAACGACGATGAAAACGAGCCTTTCATCAACCGAGTGCTTGCTGGCAGCACCCAAGCAACGGCATTACGTTTGGCTGGTACACGCCATGAAGATTACGCTATGACCCTCCAGATAACACCGGCATCCAGAATGCTTGGCATGTCCGGAGGAATAGAGCAAAATAATCTGCGTCAGGCGCTGCGCACAGCAGCGGATTGGCTTGCTTCCATTCTGTACATGGACGAAGGCAAAGCCGCGGATGCCCTGGGCCGAACGCAAAAGCTAAGCGCCTACATGGAACACTAGAAACAGCATGACGAGCCGCGCGTAGCTCGCTGCGCAGTGCGCTAGCTACGCGTTGCCCTATCCGCCCTGCTCCTGTCCGCGATGAAGCCCAGCTCGCTTTTGCTGAATGCATACACCGACCCGCAGT
>JAKQNL010000041.1 GCA_029565815.1 Spirochaetota bacterium
CAATCGCTGCGCGGGTTATCCGCTTGTTCGTCTCTGCTGGGTGGATGAGTGAGGAGACCCTGCCGGATTACACGCGCATTCTGAACATGTGTACGCATGCCAGGCCGTTTTTGGATGTTCTGGCCCGAATCGAGGAGGGGCTAAAGGTCGAGTATGAAAGCCATGTGGTTTCCATTTACTCGATGTTGTGCGGCGATGCGGCCAAGGACAACGGGCACTATTTAGTGCTGAACGCCCACGGGCAAACCATGGCACTCATCGATTCGCTCAAGGTGCTTTCCCAGAGCATACGCGAGCACTACGAGCTGCTTACAGCCAAGACGGATTCCCTAGACATTGCGTCGATTCTAGCGATGCATTACGGGAATTACGCTACCGACATTCTGGACGGGGCGTACAAACGCTTGAAAACTTCCGATAACCTTTCTCGATACCGGCCCCGCATCCTGTCCCAGATCCGCGATTTCCTGTTGGATAATGACTGGCTTAATGCTTGTTCGCAGAAGTACGCGCGTACCGCATCGTTGCCGGTGGTGGAGTCGCGGCAAAGGCTGGTGTCGATGTTGGAAGAAATCCGAGATAGTTTAAAAGCGCTCGATCCGCTCCTGGAAGAAATAGATCGCCGCAATATGCTGTACGCCAAATCGAGCGTGGAGAGGGTACGAACGCTTTTGGAGCCGGAGTCCACCATCGCCGGCCGCATAACTCGGGCAGCCAAGGCTATGCGCGAAATGCCCGGACTGTACAAGGAGCTAGAGCATCATCTGTATAAGGTGAACGCTATCGGTCCGGAATCCAGATACCGTCGCTGGCTGCGTGAAACTCTCGAGATCGAATTTACTCCAGCTGCTGTGCCTGATATTGCGCAGTTTGAGCGTATCGAGGAGGAGTTCAGGCTTCGCCTGGAGCGGCAGCTAAGCCCTGCCCGCATCGCGCAATGGTTGGACGAAAAAGGCGGCATGTCGGGTCCGCTTTGGGCAGTTGAGCTGGCATCCACCACGGAAGATTTTGTTCGTCTTGTCTATGCCGTATTGTTCGCCGAGTCGCGGCCCGAATCGTTTCAGTATTTTCTGGAAGAGCGGGGAGTGGAGCCTGTGATTGCGCAATCCGGCTGGCTTGTGCCGGATGTCGGCTTGAGGAGAAAAGCATGAATGTAGAATCTGCAGACCTTGATCCGATAGGCGAGCTAACCGATAGCGAAATGGATTTGTTCCGTTCTGCGGCGCAAACACTGTTATCCCGAAGTTTCATCGTTCGAGGTTTAAACAGGGACGACACGCTGTGGGATTTTTCCATACGCAACATACGGTTGCTGGAAGCATGGTTCGCTTGTGCCGGAATCCAGCTCAAGCGCGACGAGATGCTTGGTGTCATTTCCCTGCGGCCGGGCTCGTTTATGCGCGCCCGCCTTGGCAAAGAAGAAACCTGCGCATTGCTGGTTGCCCGCCTTTTGTTCGAGGAAAAGCGTACGGAACTCAGCCTGTCGCGCTTTCCATCGGTAAGGGTGTTTGATCTGGTCCAGCGTTTCCGTGCTGTTATAGGATATGAACTTAAAAAAACAAGGTTGGTGGATATATTGCGCGCATTCGGACGGTGGCAGCTCCTTCTTGCAGATGGAGATTTGTCGGATCCGGAAACCGTACTGGTTCTGTATCCATCGCTGGCGCTTGCGCTGGATCAGGCTGCCGTGGACGAAATCTTGGCGGCTGCTCAAAAAGAGCGGCCCGGCGAGAACCATAATGCGGAGCAGGAAGACGAAAAGGAGTCGGAATGATCAACCTGACGGCGGCTAGGCTGGTTAACTGGCATTATTTTCGGGACTCGACAATAAATATCGGCAGCCGCACCCTTATTTCCGGCGACAACGGCATGGGCAAATCCACCATAGTGGACGCCATTCAATATGCGCTGGCAGCTGATTTAAGGAAGGCACGCTTCAACCAAGCGGCTGGCGACAGGCGGGGTGGTCGTGACCTGCTCGGTTATGTACGTTGCAAGATAGGAAGCGATAGCACCGAGTATCTGCGCGGAGACGTCGTATCCCATGTAATGCTGCAATTTGATGCGAACGGCCAACGCTTTACAGCAGCGGTCTGCGTTGAGGCTTACGCCGATAGCCGTTGTATAGAGCATTTCTGGATGAAAGATGGCGTCGACATAAGCTCGGTGCTTGTTGTCGATGCCAAGGGCAAAGCGCTTAGCTGGCGCCAGTTTAAAGACAGCATGGACGGGCATGGTTTCGAGAACTATGAATCCAAGCGCGAGTACATGCGCAGCCTGACCAACCGGCTCGGGGTATTTAGGCGGATGTCCGAATACAATCCGTACCTGGAAGCCTTTACCCGATCGGTCAGTTTTACGCCTCTTGTATCTGTAGATCGTTTTGTCTGCGACTATATCCTTGAAGAACGCACCTTGAACATTCAGACCATGAAGGACAATCTGGAGAGTTACAAGGAAGCTGAACGTCACGCACGAGCGACAAGACAAAAAATAGATACACTGAGAAAAATTAGGGAACTGGCGGATGAATACCGCAAGCATCTTCTGAACATAAACCGGCAGGATTACTTAAAGCGCGTGGTGGATTGTCTGTTGACTCAACAGAAGATAGACCAAAGCTCGGCACGCAGCGCAGATACCGAACACAGGCTGGCCCATATCCATGGTGAACTTGAGCGCAACGCGCAGGATAGGGCGCAGCTGGATTCTACGCTTCGCGAGGTGGATGCTGCGCTGGCTCGAGACGACAGTCATGCTCTGTACAGAAGCTTGCGAGATCGCGCCGCTAGTCTCGACCTTGAGCTTAAAAGCTCCCAAGCAAAATCCGATCGTTGTGAACTTCTATGGAAGCAATGCGCCGTGCTTCTGCCGGCTTCGTTTGTTGAACAGGCTGACGGCGATAGGGAGCAAGCCATCGACCGCGCACTGGGCATACTGGATGCTGAACGCTCCGCTGCCGAGGCTGATGGATATGCGGCCCGGCGAGCTTTGTCGGAAACAGAAAGCGCATTAAGCGAAGCGGCTGCCGAACTTAAGGATCTTGAGCAAGGCATACGGCGCTATCCGGAAAACCCGCAAAGGCTTTTGGAAGCGCTGCGCAAGCAAGGCATGGATGCATGGATTTTGGCGGAGCTGGCCGAGGTTACCAGCCCGGACTGGGCCGATGCTGTGGAAGGCTGGCTCAACACGCTGCGTTTCGCGATTATCGTGGCGCCGGATTCGTTCCAAAAAGCCCTGGAGCTGTATGATGCCCAGCCACGATCCGTTGGCGGCGTCGCCTTGCCAAACATCGGAAAGCTCTACAGCCGTGCGGAAAACGTACGCGAAGGCTCGTTGGCCATGGTGGTAAGCAGCGACAATCCCTGGGCATCGACCTATTTAAAAGCGATTTTGGGCGACGTTATGACCGCCGATCTTGCAAATCTAAAAACCTACGATAAAGCCATTACCCGCGAGTGCATGAGCTATTCCAACCATACGGCTATGCGCGTTAGGGAAGAAGTGTATCGGGACCATTTTCTGGGCCGGGCAGGCAGGGAGCAGCGCATAGAATTCCTGGGCAATGAACTTGTGCGCTTGCGAAACGAGCGGGATGCTCATGCCAAACGACGCATGGACGCGGATAACAGGGCTAGCATCTTTGCCCGGTCGATTCATTCCTTATACGAAGCAAAATCCCTTGCACCCGCACTAGCGGAGGCTGCACGGCTTCGTGAAGCACTAAGCGCGCTTAAGAAAGAGCTCGATGCGATCGACATATCCCAGTCGCTTAGCCTCGAGAAAAAACGTGATGAACTGAGGCTCAGGCTGGATGCATTGGGTCGAGATCGGGATAGCTTAAATGAGGAGCATGGAAAGGCCCAGAGTGAGCTGGCCCGTTTGGCAGAGGATGCGTTTAGGTGGCGGGGCGAGGAAGCCGAACGCGAGCAGGCCTTGGATGACTTTAAGCGCATGCATGAGGCCGAGCTGGGGGATTGCGAAAGCTATGCTGCCGAAAGGCTTAAGGCAGAAAGCGCAGAAAGGATTAGCGGCAACTGGATTGCCGCGCGTAAAGGCATAGAAACAAGGGCTGAAAAGACCCTGGCGTTATACCGCAAGCGCGCTGCCGAATATAATAACCAGTTCAACGCCATGGTATCCGTGGAGATTGAAGATTTTCAGGCCTTGTTCGCGATTCTTGAACGGCTGGAAAAGTCCGAATTGCCGGACTACGAAGAGAGGATTATCCGTGCCCGTCAGGATGCGGAACGTGAATTCCGTGACCACTTTATCGCAAAGCTGAACGAATATATCATAGAGGCCAAGGAAAGCTTTCGTGAGATAAACGCGACACTTAAAACCATGTCCTTTGGCCACGACCAGTACAGTTTCTCGCTGGAAGAGCGGGCCGATCGGCGCGGGCAAATACGCATCGTGCAGAATGCCGCCCAGATCAGTGCTTACGACGGAGGCCTGTTCGAGCAGATAGTCGATCCAGAAGAACGGCGAGAAACCGAAAGGCTATTTAATAGCATCGTGGACGCAGATCTTGATTCGGCCGAGCTGCGCGCTATTTGTGATTACCGCACCTATTTTACCTACGACATTCGCATACGGGATACACAATCTGTCGACCCCGCGACGGGTAGGGCGCTCGAGCTGTCCCTGTCGCGCGTCCTTAGGGAAAAATCCGGGGGCGAATCCCAAACGCCCTATTACGTGGCAATTGCAGCCAGTTTTTACCGCTTTTTTAAGGATAAACCGGAAGATACCATTCGCTTTGTGCTGTTTGACGAGGCTTTCGACAAGCTGGACGACGAGCGTATACGAAAGGTGATTAATTTTTATCACCAGATGGGCATTCAGCTCATGGTGGCGGTTCCTCCCGGAAAAATCGAGGCTATTGCGCCTTTGGCTGACCAGATAAGCCTGGTTAGCCGCGTAGGCCAGCATGCGCGGATCAGGGACTTTCGCTCATCCGTCGGGGAAGGCACATGACCGAAGCAGCGAATTCAATATGCAAAGAACTGGCCGAACGCTTCCCTGCATCAGCTGCATCCGATGGGGGCTTGGCTATGCGCCTGTCGGTTGCAAAAAGCTTCCCTTGCTGGGTGTCGGCCGCTCCTGATGTGAAAGAATCTTTTCTTGAAGCTGCGGAGGAGCTGCAGCGCCTGGGGATAGTTGGCTTGTCATGGAAGCGCTTTCGCGGCGGCGATGAGCTTTCAGCCATCAAACTGCTCAATCCGAGGGGGCTGTACACGCTTCTGGGCTTGGTGTATCCGCCGGACGAACTTGCAGCTGCATGCGATGCCGCCCGCGATGCAGCTAGCGCATTAGAAGATTCAGAATCCTTTCTTGCTTCAAGGACATTTCTTCTTTGGGCGTCCGAAAACATGAAGCCTGGCGATACGCAAAGCAGCCGTGATGGAGCTATAAGCCCTGTCGGATTGCCAAGTGCGGTTTCCGATCTGGGACGCCTTTTAGCGGTGCTGCCTGCGCATACAAGGAACGGGCTGCTGAGCGGCACGACCGCGCGGGCTTTGTCCATCAGGCTGTTTGCCGACTCTAAACGGCTGGAGCGTATACTCGAGCTGCTTGCGCCGTTATGTGCTCGGGCCAAAAAAGCTGGGCTTGTAATGCCGGATCTGTCGGTGCTGCAAAGGAACTATCCGCAAACGCTGGTGTCCGGCCGCCTTGAGTTTGTATTGGCTACAGGAGAACGGATTGCAAATGAAGCAGGCACGGTTGTAGGTTTTACGCTGTCCGGCGCAAGCAGCATGAGCGCTATTGCTGCGCTTGCCCGAAAAGCAGCCGAATCCGGGCCTAGGCTATTAACGGTAGAGAATCTGGAAACTTTTTATGCCTTGTCCGAAAGCCAGCTGGACAGGGGCTTTGATGCCGTCATGTATTCAGGCGGGCATCCGAACCGGGTGGTCCAGCTTCTGGCTGCAGCTTTTGCGCGCTCGGGTTTTTCCATCGTCCACGCTGGAGATCTTGATCCAGACGGCATACTGATTGTACAGGAGCTGTCGGATGCTGCTTCTGTTCCCGTAGTGCCCCTGCGGATGGACGCCGCTACCTTCGACGAGTATTGTGAGCATGGCCGGCAACTGGACGATCAGTCGATACGGCGGCTGGATCTTGTGCGCTCGGATACCCTGGCTATTTCTGGAATCGCAGATCTGGTTCAGCGAATGCGAACCACCGGCAAGGGCGTAGAACAGGAGATTATATCCTACTGAAACACGGTTTGCATGGACACGCCGTGGATGGCCGTAGTAGATTCTTTGCGCCTTGGAACGGAGCATACGCATGACTGATACAGACTCGAGGAGCGTTCTTACATCCGCATTGCTGCTAGCATCGTGCTACATAGCGGCGCAGATGCTGTCCGATATCGGCAGCCTCAAAATCGCATCGCTGTTTGGCTGGGCGGTGGACGGCGGTACGTTTATTTATCCAATTACGTTTACGCTACGGGATCTTATCCATAAGCGATTGGGCAAGAAGGCTGCCCGTCAGGTTATCTTTTTGGCCGCCGGCATCAACCTGTTCATGGCAACATATTTCTGGCTGGTTGGGCTAGTGCCAGCGGATACCGCCTGGAATCAGTGGGATGGAGCCAGGGTCGGGATGAACGACGCCTTTGTGCGCCTCTTGTCCCCGGCGTGGACCATAGTGCTTGCAAGCATAGCGGCCGAGGTGTTAAGCGAGCTCATCGATACCGAGGTGTACCAGTTGTGGACGACACGGGTCACGGCGCGCTTTCAGTGGTCCAGGGTGCTTGTGTCCAACGCAGCAAGCATTCCGGTAGACAGCCTCGTGTTCTGCTGGCTTGCATTCGGCTGGGGCCTGGGATTGCCTGCATCTGCCGTGTGGGAAATTTTCTGGCTGAATGTCATACTCAAGTTCGCGGTAACCCTTGTTAGCCTGCCGGCCATATACCTCACGCGGGCCGGAGGAAAAAGCACCTAAGCGTCAACTTGTCCGATTGGCTTGACCGGCCGTGCTGTAAGACCGTAAAATCCATGCGCCGCACGGCTTGCCAAACTCGCCGGCGACATAGAGCCCGTCCCCTGATACCACTCGGGCCGGGAAAGGAGTCCATATGGACATTTTTCAGAAATGCTTTGGCTGGGACCTAGACAAGCAGGCGATGGAAAAGGGCTACTATCCCTATTTTCAGCCTTTGGACAACAGCGAAGGCACGGAAGTGACGGTCAATGGCCGCCGCGTTCTCATGATAGGTTCTAATAACTATTTGGGCCTTACCACGCACCCAAAGGTTCGCGAGGCAGCGATGAAGGGCCTTGTGGAATACGGACCTTCGTGTACGGGCAGCCGTTTCCTGAACGGAACGCTTAAAATCCACCTGGAACTGGAACAGCGCTTGGCCGCCTTCATGGGTAAGGACGACGCGTTGGTGTTCAGTACGGGCATGCAGACCAACCTTGGCGCCATTTCGTCGCTCCTGGACAGGGACAGCATTGTGGTGGTGGACAAGGATGATCACGCGTCCATCGTGGATGCCTGCCGCCTGGGCTTGGGGGAGATGAAGCGTTTCGTCCACAACGACCTGGATCAGCTGGATCGTATCCTGGCAAAAATTCCGCAGAGCAAAAGCGTCATGGTTATCGTGGACGGCGTGTTCTCCATGGGCGGCGACATCGTGGACCTGCCCAAATTGGTATCCATCTGCAAAAAACACGGTTCCCGTTTATACGTGGACGACGCTCACTCGCTGGGCATTTTAGGCGGTGGCCGCGGAACGGCCAAGCACTTTAACCTGGTGGACGATGTTGACTTGACCATGGGCACCTTCTCCAAGAGCTTTGCGTCCCTCGGCGGTTTTGTTACCGGCCAAAAGGACGTGATCAACTGGATACGGCACACGGCCCGCAGTTTTATTTTCTCCGCATCCTTGCCGGCGCCAAACCTCATGGCAGCCATGGCAGCCCTGGACATTATGGAAACCGAGCCGGAGCATGTGGAGCGGCTGTGGGAGAATACCCACTTCATGATGAAGGGTTTCAAGGAGCTTGGCTTTAACATAGGCGGAACGCAGACGCCCATTATCCCAGTGATCATTGGCGAAGATGAAACCTGCTTCCTGTTCTGGAAGGAGCTGTTCGAGAAAGGGCTGTACACCAATCCGGTCATCGCGCCGGCGGTGCCCCAGGGCATGGCCTTGTTGCGGACCAGTTACATGGCAACCCATACCAGGGAGCAGCTAGAGCGCGCTCTTTCCATTTTTGCCGAGGTTGGACGTAAGCACGGCATCATACACTGATAGCAAAGCGCCGATTCTAGCCCTTGCGTGCAAGCGGCGCTACGGTACACAATAGCAGTATGGATCGCGGCATCAAGCGGGTTTTCAAGTCGGCGGCGCAGCGCATTCTGTTCACGTTCGAGCAGTTTGGACGGCACGAACTGGCCAATCACGCAGCCGCCGGCGCATACGCTTTCCTTTTGTCGGCGGTGCCGGCCCTCTTGGTGGTAGTGTACGTAAGCGCCCTGCTCGCAAGGCTTTTGAACCTGGATGTAACCTTTGCAGGCCACATGCTTGCTCCGTATCTGGAAACCTTCGGCGGCGGCAAAGCCCTGGAGGCGTTTTTCGGCAAAGCCTTAAGCGTTTCCGCCGCCGCCTTCGGCGTGGTCAACCTGGTCTGGGCTGGGCGCCTGTTTGTGGTTTCCATCCAGCGCGGCATTCGGGTTATTTTCCAGGGCAGCGCATCGGTCAATCCGGTACGGGAGAACCTGCTTACGTTCGCGGTGGAGCTCGTGGTGCTGTTGGCGGCGGTAGCACTTATCGCCGCGTCGCAAATCATCAAAGCCATGTCCGCTTCGCTAAACTGGGCGCCCATAAAACACCTCCTTGGAGCCGCGGTGCCGCTTGCGTTGTCTGTTTTGCCAACGCTGGCTCTGTGGCTGTTCATCTTCCTTACGTACAGGAACATTCCTCCCAAGCGGCCGCGTTCCAAAACGGCTGCTCTGTGTTCTGCCCTCGCGCTGTGCGTGTACGGCTTGTTCGGCCTTGGTGTTGGAGCAATTCTTAACGTCGAGCGTTACGGCATTTTGTACGGAATACTTGGCAACCTGGTAGTGCTACTCATAAAAGTGTATACGTTTTTCTGGATGTATTTTTACGGTGCAGAGCTGATGTTTACCACCGAGCATTTTGACGCGCTTTTGTTTTCCCGTTTTCACCGCAACCTGCTTTCCGTCCGGCAGCCCAACACCGTGGAACGTTTCTTGTTCTCCGAACCGCCCAGGCTGATGAGGAAATATGCGCGCCAGTATTCGGCCGGCTCACTCATCTTCGAAGCCGGCGATTGCAGCCGCGAGGTGTTTTTCCTGTACAAGGGCAGCGTAGCCGTGTATCTGGAAAAACCTTTTTCCCTGCCAAACACGGTGGACGCACAGCCTCCGCAATCGGTTTCCAGCATTCATGAAGGCGAATTTTTTGGCGAGATGGCATCGGTGCTGGACGAAGAGCGCTCCGCCTGGGCGCTTGCGGATGCAGACTGTACCGTGTTTGTACTGCCCCCAGAAGTGTTCCGCCGCTATCTGGAACAAGATAAGAATGCAAACAGCCGCCTTATTGGATTGCTTGCAGCCAGGTTAAGGGATAATAACGAACGCATGCGCTGCGGGGGCCGCTTGTGAGGTTTCTGGTCGTATCCGACACCCACGGGGAAACCGCCGGATTAAGGGCTGTGCTTGCAAAGCTAGGCAGGACCGTGCAGGGCCTTATTCATCTTGGGGACGGCAGCGGCGACGTGCATAACCTGCCTGGCGTTCCATTGCCGCCCATGTACCAGGTGCGGGGCAATGTGGATGGCGATTGGTCCCTGCCGCCGGTGCGTACGATATGGGCTTTAGACCGGAAAATTATGGCCGCCCACGGTCACCATTATCTGGAAGGCTCAACGCTAAGGCCCTTTGTGATAGCTGCGCAACGGGAAGCTGCATGCGCGTTTTTGTTCGGGCATACCCATGTACCGTACTGCGGCGACGATGGCGGCGTGCTCCTGTTGAATCCGGGCAGCCTGTCCAGGCCGCGCGGCAGGTGGGGCCCGAGCTTCGCTGTCATCGATGTGCCGCCCGAAGGCTCCGGGTGGATAGACGTGCGCATGTTTGAGCTTTCTGGCAGCGGTTCCAAGTTGCGCTTTTCGGCCATCCATCCAGCGTAAATAAAAAATCTGCGCCGCCAGCTAAAACGGAGTATACTGTAGCTATGGACGCAGTACAGAAAAAAGCTGCCGGCGGGCCGTGGTTCCGTGTGGGCTTAGCCTTTGGAATCGTGTTGCTGGTTTGCGGAGCCGCGCTTGGCGCAGTGCTTGCAAGCCGACAAAAACCCGCAGCTGTGGAGCGTTCGCTTTCGTTGTATATCGAGTCGCTGGCGCCAAGCGGGAAACTGGTAGTGGCGGAAGCAAAGGATAGACTAGATATTACCGAGACGACGCCTGGATTCCTGTTCGGCGACAGCGGCCTTGGCAGGTTGCTTGGCATCCGATCGGATGCAAGTATTTCTGCAAGCGCATGGGCGAACCTGTCTTTTTGTATCGATCTCTATGCCGCCGAGAGCTGGTCGGTACGTTACGTTCCCGAGCATGGTGGGCGTATAGAATTTGCTGCACCACCTTTGGGCATGCTTACCCCTGCAATACTCACCGACACCATCGAGCTGCGCGTAAAGGACCGGTCAATATTTCTTAACGAACAACGATTGTCCGACCAGCTCTTGCGCAGTCTAACGGCGCGCTTTGTGGAAGCCGCATCGGCAATGCTGGAGCGGCCCGATGTGCGCCAAGCGGCCGCAGAAGGGCTTAGGTCCATAGCCCGAGCCTATGCACAGCAGGCAGGGATAGCTGTTTCGGAAATTGGCGTAAACTTTGCCCCGCCTGAGGATTAACGCTACGCTAACAGTGTAACTTATTTGCCAGACGCTACGGTTAGGGCGGAAACGGGTCGGCCATCGCGGCCGTACAAAAGGCGGCTGTTTATGGGGTCGGGTATGCTTTCGCCTCTATACACAAAGACGTAGTAATACTCACCCGGGGGCAAATCCAGTTCCAGGCGGTATGAGCCAGGGGCAACTTCGGTCATTTCGTGTATAAACGGATCCCACGCATTAAAACTTCCGGCTACGCATACCCGCTGGCCGCTCTCGCCCTGGAACCAGAACACGGCTCCGCCGGCTTTTGCAGGGTTCCATACGCCAAGCACTGTACGGGATCGGGCGGGAAAGTGAACGGCGGACACGGTTGCGCCTGTGTCGGGATCCCGTACCCGCTCCGGGTTGCTTGGGTCGGCTGCCCACAGGCCGTCAAGCACCAGCCGGTACACCGTATTCATCGCGTCGCCATAGGGCAAAGGAACAGCCAGCACCCAGATGCCGTAGCGGTTGCGCTCGAAGGAGTGTATCTCTTTCCATTGCTCGTGGGCAAAAGCGGCTCCTACGTAGCGGTACGGACCTTTTACGCTGAGCACCAGGTGGTCATCCACGATAAGCGGCGGCTGTGCATCGCTAAGCCCGGATATATGCAGGTGCAGCGCAAGGCTTTGCACGTCAAAAGCCCTTGCAGGCACAAGCGCGAGGATGGATAGCACTAGGAGCGCGATAGTATGTCGTTTCATGCGTCTTCGCTAGCAGTATCGGCATGGAAGGCGTCTTTCTTTATGGACGGGCGCGGCGTACCTAGTGTTACGAAGCTTTGGGATACCGAGCGATTATTCCTACACATTATTCTTATTTTTCCGTTAATATACACAGAGAGGGACGAATGCCCCGATTGCGAGATATAGAATCCTTCAAAGACTCACTAAAAACCTTGGGTAATGAACCCGAGGCGCTTGAGCTATGGGGCGAGACCTACCAGGATATTCAGCCGCCGCCGCCAAAACCTGTTCCTGCCGAAGCCAGTAAGCCCGAAGCAGCTCCCGAGGAAGCAGCGCTCCAGCAATTGCTACAGGAACCTTCCGGGCCAGGTGATGATAACAACGCGGAGCTTATTGATTCACCAACGCAAGGCAATTACTTTAGCGATTTTCTTGGAACCCTCGATCTGGACTCTCTACCGGAGGCGGAAGCGCCTTCACAAGACACAAGCGACACGCTGGACTTAAGCCAAGATTTTGAGCTGCCGGATTTGGATATGCCGGTTGGGTCTGATGAACCGGAGAGTGCGGCAACGGCAGAACAACTGGATGAGCCGGCTGAGCTCGATGCGCTTGAGGATTTTGATTCACTCTTACCTGCCGACGATATGATGAACGCATCCGCCAACGCGGACAGCTCTGAGTCTAAGCTAGATGAGCCGGAAGACTTTGACATAAGCTCGATGCTTACCGGTGGCCTGGCCGATGAACTGTCCAGCGAAACGGACGTTCTGGGCGACACTCCGCCTGGCGATACGCTCCTTGATAGCTTTATGCCTGAAGATCTTCAAGCCGAAGATGCTCAGGCAGCCAGTTCCATGCCAGAAGATTTTTCCATACCAGATTTTGATATTGACCCGTCTTCCTCCGAGCCTTTGGAGCCGCAAGCCTTGGACGATGCAGGCGAAGCCGGTAGCATGGGAACCGACCTGTCTGCAGCTGCGGATTCCGAGCTACCCAGCATGGACATCGACGCATTTGATAGTTTCGACTTGTCCGGCGAGGCGGCCGCTTCCGACACGGGCGCACTGGTTCCCGATCTTGATGCTGCTGCGTTTTCCGGCGGCTTGCAGAACGACCTGGACGGCCAGTTGGCTTCTCTGGATAGCGACGCGCCGGTCGGTGCGGATATGTTTTCTCTTGATGCCGGCTGGGGTGGAGATTTTTCCATTCCCGGTTTTGATAGCCCAAAAGCCGGAAAAGCCGCGCCGCAGCCAGCGGCATCGTCGTTCAAATCCAGGATAGACTCGGCTTCGGACAGGGCTCAAAGCGGTAAAGTCCGTGCTGTGGAGCTGAGTGACGCCCAGGTGGACGCCCTGCAGGACACCTTGCTTTCATATCCGCTTAATCTGCGCTTGTGCGTCGAAGACGCGATAGCCAACTCCAAGGGCAGCGAAGCGCAGCAGGCAGAATTGATATGGATGCTGGTTGACGGGGCGTCGGCCAAAGACGCTGCAAAGCACACCGGCAAAATTCTAAAGCGCTATATCGCGGTGCCAGCCGGTTTTGAAAAAAAGACCGGCGCCGCTTTGGAAGCGGAGAAGGGCACGCTTGCCTACCTGTTCCGCCACTCCATACTTCCCATGCTGCAAGCCCTTGTCCTAGCCGGAGCTGCGCTTGGCGCGTTGTATTTCCTTGGTTACAATTTTGTCTACAAGCCGATAAAAGCCAATTCCACCTATGCACAAGGTTATCGTCAAATAACGTCGGACAAGTACCAGGAAGCTGATGATTTGTTTTTAAGCGCCGACCGTATATGGCCTATGAAGCGCTGGTACTACCGTTACGCCCAGGGGCTTGTGGATAAGGCTCAGTATCCTCGCGCAGAAACCATGTACGAAAGGCTTTTGTCCCGATGGCCACGTGAAACCAGGGCTGCGCTTGACTATGCGCGCATGGAATCGCAGACACTGTACGCCTTTGAGAACGCCGAAAAGATACTCAAGCGCTGGGTGTTAGAGCGGGATTACTTCAATAAGGATGCGCTGGTACTCATGGCCGACAACTACCTGGCCTGGGCCGATATGGAAGAACAGAAGCGCATTCCGCCTGCTAAGGAAGCCCTGGCAGCCCTGTATGAAAACGCACGCTACTATCTGGCCACCCTTATGGATAAGCACGGAAGAACCGATCCGTTCATGGAGCGCATGCTCATTTATTTCATGCGGGTTGAGCAGTCTCTTGGGCTGGATAAACTAAAAGACATAGAGCCAATCGCGCAATATTTTCTTGCCACGCCCAGAAGCAAATTCTCTTCTTCCACGCTTGCGGAGCTTGGCGAATACCTCATGAAGCGCGACCGTACCGACCAGGTGGGCACTATCCTCATAGCTGCCGTAGACCGCGACGGTTCCGTTCCCGAGGCGCATGTAGCCATGGCCAAATGGAACCGCCGCACCGGTTTCCCTGACGATGAGCGCAAGGCGCTCCTGTATGCGGTCAGATTTTTCCGCGAAGCTGACCAGCGTTCGGGCTTGGTAACCCGCAGGCTTCGCTCGTATTTGTCGACGCTGATACGGCTGTCGGAGGTATACATCGGCTCCGGCGAGAGTCTGGATGCTGAAGAAGCGCTTTCCGATGCGATAGCCCGCTACGAGCGCGGCTTGGAAGAATTGCGCTTTAATCGCGAAGCAGAGTTCGGTAAAGCCTATTCCCTGCTTGCCGGGATTTACTACCTTGAACGCATGGACTTTGACGGAGCGCTTGCGCTGTACGCGAAAGCCGAGCAAAGCGGCTATTCCACGCCGGAAACGGATTACCGCCGCGGATACATGTGGTACCGTAACCAGTCCAGTGACGGTTCTGCGGCATTGGCGTTCTTCTACCGAGCCGGACTGGACCGTGATCCGTCTCCGTGGCTTTCTTTTGCGACAGGAAACGCGCTGTATGCCCGGGGGGACTTTTTTGCCGCACAGGCATATTTCTCCATGCTTGCCGACCGTATGCAATTTGAGCTGAACACTATCAGTATTCCGTCGCCGCAGGCAAAACCAAGCCACAGGGAAATTGTCGAGATTCTTATCATGGCGCGCAACAATCTGGGCGCTTGCCTGTACCGGTCCGCAGAGCGCTTAGGTGATGCTCGTCGCCGCTCCGAGGCTATGGTTCAGTTTACCGAATCGGCCCGCCTGTTCGATTCGCTGTCGCGCGACCAGCGAACCATGATACGCTCCGATTCCAAGAACCTGGGCTTTCTTAACCTGGATTACGTGTTGCACCCCATGCGTGGCATCGATATAGCCACCTACCGCGAGCTGCCGGTGGACATGAAATATCCTGCATACGCGGTGTTGCCGTGAGAATAGAAATCGCTATAGACAATTACGACGACCTGTTCTCGGATTTCGACGCAAGGAACTACAGTGACAGGTATTTTTCCAGTGACTTTTTGGGCGAATTAAAAATACGGACACATCGATACAGAAACGAGCGCACGCTTGATATCGTTTTTATAATTCCGAAAGACGAACGCAATGCGGAGCAAGAAGCTCTCATCATCCAGCGTTTCCGCAAATTTGTGAAGAACAGGCTAAAAAGGAACAAGAACAAGCACAAGGATGTTATAGTAAAAGCACTTGCGTTTGAAAGCCTGGGCATTCTCCTGCTCGTGGTGGCCAACCTGATCTCCGGGCAGATTCCTGAATTGTTCAAGGATTTTCTCCTGATACCCTCTTGGTTTTTTGTATGGAATGGGCTTGAGCGCTATCTCATAAACCGGCAAGCCATCAGGGCAAAACTCCGCTACTATTCCACGCTTAACGAATCGAGCTATGCGTTTGCAGAACCCTAAGGGGCCAAACCCCGCTCGTCTAGCGCTTTTTATTCCGATAGCACTTGCATGCTGTTTGATCTTTGCCTGTGTCGGACACCAATCGTGGGAAGCCAGCACCGACATGCTTTTGGAAACATATCCTGAGTTTGATGAAACGCCGGGCATGTACCCGGGTAACCAGAGCATCTACTGTAGGAGCTGGTGCGTTCAAAACGAAGCTGTCTATCCTATCGTTTTTGACTTGTTCGACGAGCTTGCCGACGTGCTTGGTTCCAAAGGCGTATCGGTGGGCATGGATGAAATCTTTCTCATAGGCGAAGACGCATGCCCGCGCTGCAGGGGCAAGGATAAGGCTGAGCTTGTAGCCTACGCGGTGCAACGCCTGTATGGCTACCTTGCAAAAGGTCGTGGTCTTACCATGTACATGTGGGGAGACAGGCTCATCGACGGCAATAATCCGGATACTTATTATGACGGCAGTGAGTGGGAAACTTCGATGAATGGCACCTGGCCGGCC
>JAKQNL010000379.1 GCA_029565815.1 Spirochaetota bacterium
CACGGAGCGCCTGCATGCTAACCATACGCGACCTATACAAGAGCTTTCACCGCAGTCAGGTGCTCCGGGGCGTGGACCTGGACGTGGCCAAGGGCGACGTCGTTGCTATCATAGGGCCGTCTGGCGCCGGAAAGACCACCCTCCTCCGCTGCATCAACTTCCTGGAGCGGGCCGACCGCGGGCAGATGCACTTCGATTCCATACACCTGGACATGCACAAAGCAAGCGCCAAAGACATGCTGGCGGTACGCAAGCGGACTGCCTTTGTTTTCCAGAACTACAACCTGTTCAACAACATGACCGCCCTTGAGAACGTAACCGAGGGACTGATTATTGGCAGGCAGATGCCCACCCGCGAGGCCGAGGACAGGGCCAGACGGGCCTTGGACAAGGTTGGCCTGACCAACCGGCTGGACTACTATCCGTCCAAGCTGTCCGGCGGCCAGCAACAGCGCGTCGGCATAGCCCGAGCCATTGCGGTGGACCCGGAGCTTATCCTGTTCGACGAGCCCACGAGCGCCTTGGATCCGGAGCTGATAGGCGAGGTGCTTGGCATCATGCGCCAGCTGGCCCTGGAGGGCACAACTATGGTCGTCGTCACCCATGAGCTGGCCTTCGCATCCGATGCAGCCAATCGCGTCGTGTTCATGGACCACGGTCTGGTGGTGGAAAGCGGTACGCCTGGGCAGGTTTTAAGCTCGCCAACCGAGGAGCGCACCCAGCAGTTCCTGGGGCGTATCCTTCCCGGTGGCGCATCGCCAGCCTAAAGCACAATACATGGTCCGATGCTGCAACCCCCGGCGCGTTGTGGTGTCTACACAATGCATCGGGTTTTTTTTATCGGTATAGGATAGCTAGCCGGCAAAAACTTCGAGCAAAACTCGATACGCGTTGACGTATTGACACATATCGTCACATAAGCCATCATCAGCTTATGACATTCACCAATGGTTTTGTCATGGAGGCAGCAATGTCGGTGAGAATTAAAGGAATAGGCTCGTGCATTCCGTCGGTCCGCATGACCAACGACGATCTTGCACAGCGGGTAGAGACAACGGACGAGTGGATACGCTCCCACACGGGCATAGGGACGAGGCATTTTGCATCTGACGGCCTTAAAACCAGCGATCTGGCTACGGAAGCTGCCGCCAAGGCTCTGGCCATGGCAGGCATAGGCGCGGACATGCTCGACGTTATCGTGCTTGCAAGCGCATCGCCGGATTTTTTCGGCTTCCCATCCACCGCATGTATCGTGCAGGACAAGCTTGGAGCGAAAAACGCAGCCGCTTTTGACATAAGCGCAGGCTGCACGGGCTTCATCTACGGGATCGATATAGCTTCTTCCATGCTCCATACCGGCGGCAGAAAATACGCACTGGTCATAGGAGCAGAAACCCTGTCCAGGCTTATAGACTGGGAAGACCGCGCTACCTGCGTGCTGTTTGGCGACGGAGCCGGTGCGGCGGTACTGGAACTATCCGATGAAGCCGACGGCCGCGGCATACTGCACTCCTGGCTGCGGGCCAAGGGCGACGGCGCCATGAGTCTGTACCTGAAGCAGGCTGAGCGCAGCAGCGCTTTTGCCCGCAACGGCGACTACACAAAACCTGCTGCCATAGAAATGGACGGCAAGGCCGTGTACATGTTCGCGGTCAAAGCCATCACTGACGTAATCAATGGCCTAGTCGAGCGTTCCGGGGTGGACATCAACCAATTCAAGTGGATCATACCCCACCAGGCAAACCTGCGCATTGTGCAGGCGGCCGCAAAGCGTTTTGGCCTGCCCGAAGATCGCTTTTACATGAATATAGAAGAGTTCGCAAACACCTCATCGGCGTCCGTACCCATAGCCATGGCGGAGATGCACGAAAAAGGCCTCTTAAAGCCCGGCGACCTTATCATGACCATGGGCTTTGGCGCCGGCCTTACCTACGGCGGCACGGTCATACGCTGGTAAATGAGCCCTATGCTGGGTAGCTCTTTCAAAACCCGTCCGACTTTTGAAAGAGCCCCAAGTATCTGCTGACGTACCTGCAATTGGTACGCTACACTGAGTTCCGCGGCCGTACTGAGCCGTGATGGAGGAGAGCATATGAAGAAGGTAGTCATTACAGGCATGGGCGCCATAACGCCGATTGGAAACGACATAGAGACCTTTTGGTCCGCAATCAAGGCAGGAACAATCGGCATAGGCCCGGTAACCAAGTTTGACGCGTCCAAGCTCGACGCACGCATAGCCGGCGAGGTAAAAAACTTTGACACAAGCCCATACATGGAGCGCAAAGACGCCCGCAAGATGGCTGTGTTTACCCAGTACGCGGTGGCAGCGGCGGTGCAGGCATGGCGCGATGCCGGCCTGGACGGAAAAGACACGCCGGAGAAAACCGCCATCATGATAGGCAACGGCATTGGCGGCATAGAGATATTCGAGGAGAGCCACAAAAAGCTCCTTGAGTCCGGCCCGTCCCGCATGCTGCCCATGACCGTGCCCCTTATGATCATGAACGAGGCTGCAGGCAACATAGCCATGCGCCTTAACGTGCACGGCCCGGCTTTCACCAATGCAACCGCATGCGCTTCCGGCACCGACGCAATCGGCATGGCCCTGGACATGATACGCTGTGGCCGCGCAGACGTGGTCATAACAGGCGGTACCGAAGCAGCCATATCCGAGTTTGCCATGGGCGGCTTTTGCATGCTTAAAGCCCTGTCCACCGCATACAACGACACGCCGCAAAAAGCCAGCCGGCCTTTTGACAAGGACCGAGACGGTTTTGTGATAGCCGAAGGCGCAGGCATCATGATTCTGGAAAGCGAAGAACACGCTAAGGCTCGCGGCGCGCGTATCCACGCGGAGCTTGCAGGCTACGGCGCGTCCTGCGACGCATACCACCTAACCTCCCCCGATCCGGAAGGCACGGGCGGAACGCTTGCAATCAACAGAGCAATTGCTGATGCCGGCATAAAGCCCCAGGACATAGCCTACTACAACGCCCACGGAACCAGCACCCAGATCAACGACCCAACCGAAACCAAAATGGTTAAGGCTGCATTTGGCGAGCACGCAAAAAAGATTAAGGTTTCATCGACCAAGGCCATGACCGGCCACATGATAGCCGCCGCCGGCGCGGTGGAAGCCATCATCTGCACCCTTGCAATCAAGGACAATTTCTTCCCGGCAACCATGAACTTAGATGAGGCTGCGCCGGACTGCGACCTGGACTACGTGCCCAACAAGGGCGTTAGCGGAACCATCAACGCGGCAGCCAGCGCGTCGCTCGGCTTTGGCGGACACAACGGCTGCCTTATCATAAGGAGATACGCATGAAAGCAGGACGAAAAGAAATAGAAACTTTTCTGCCGCACCGCGACCCATTCCTATTCGTCGACGAGGTGGAAACCGAAGACCAGGTAACCATAAAGGCATACCGCAATTTCAAGGATGAGTTTTTCTTCGCCGGCCATTTCCCGCACTACCCGGTGGTGCCCGGCGTGCTCCTGGTGGAAACCA
>JAKQNL010000391.1 GCA_029565815.1 Spirochaetota bacterium
TTATCAGCCTACAAGCCTGCCAAAATACTCTCCACCTCCGCGCGTTTTTCGTAATCCGGCTTTTTAGCCAAAAGCTCGCTCAGTGTTTTCTTTGCGTTAGCCGTGTCGTTCATGGACAGGTAGGTTTTTCCCAGTTCATGCATGGCTGTCCACGCCTTCGGATCTATCTTTATGAGCTCGATATAGGTGTCCCGAGCCTTGGCCAGTTCCCCGGCCGATACATAAGCTTTGGCAAGATTAAGCATTATATCTTTATCACGAGGCGACAGCTCCAGCGCTTTTTGGTAGTGAAACACGCTCTTTTCGTACATGCCTTTACTGCCGTATGCAACGCCGAGGTTATTGTTAGCCAAAAGGGATTTTGGATTGAGCCGATAAGCCTCATCGAGGACGGTAAGCGCTCGGTCGATAAAACCGGCATCAAGGTACAATTTACCCAAGTTCACGCGAGGGTCCACATACGACTTGTCCAGTTCGGCGGCTTTTGCGTACGCGACCAGGGCTGCTTCCGTATCGGACACCGATTCTGCGCACAAACCAAGCTGGTACTGATAGCGCGCGTTTGACGGCACGCTGTCCGACGCTTTTTTTGCCCAGACAAGGGCTTCCGGGTAGCGCCCAAGACCATATACGACGGCAGAAAGGTTATATGCGGTTAACGCATCGGGGGACAGAGAATATGCCTTTGCAAGCGATTTTTCTGCTTCCTGCGGTTTGCCGGTGGCCGCGTACAAAAGGCCCATTTCCCGCAGCGCGGTTACGTTGTTCGCGTCAAAGGACAGGGTGTTGGAAAAGGATTTTATTGCACCGGCCGTGTCGTTTACGGAAGCCAGGGTAAGGCCTAGCGCATTATGAGCGGCTATGTAATCGGGCTTTAGGTTGATAGCGCTCCTAAAAGCGCTCATGGCTCCCGTATCGTTACGCAGCATGCGCTGGGTAACGCCCAGGTTGTAGAATGCCAGCTCGTATTTCGGATTGAGCTTGGTCGTAACCGATTCAAAAGCTCGTTTCGCCTGTTCATATTTCTTTACTTTGTAGTAAGCCAAACCAAGCTGGAACGAGTACAAATAGTTATTCGGATCCAGCCGCACTGCCTGTTCCAGTTCGGATACGGCTAGATCGGGCAGCTTGGTGTCGTTGTAAATCTTACTCAGCGTGTAGTGAGGCCGGGCGTCGCTTGGGTCGGCGCGCATGGCTTCCTGTGCAGCCCGCTGCGCGTCTTTTACCGACGCAAGGCCGTCGGGGCTTTCCGGCGCTCGCTTGTATCCGTCGTAGTAGCCTTCGGCTATGTCCGCCCAGGTTTGCGCCGCGAATGCAGCCTCTCCGGCTGGCAAGGATGCTACGGCCTGGTCAAACGCTGCGTCGGCTTTCATGTAATCCCCGGCTCCTATTGCTTCACGGCCGCGCTTAACAAGGGCATTCACCGCTTCCATGCGCTCGCGCAGCTCCTGGCTTTTTTTTGCAAGCTCCGCTTCCTGTTCGCGCCGCCTGGCTTCTGCAGCGTCAGCTTCCGCTTTTGCAGCAGCCTGGGCTTCCGCTTTTGCAGCCGCCTCTGCATCGCGGGCAGCTTGCTGTGCGGATGTGGAAGCCGAACTGCCTGCTGGAGTTGGGGCGCTAGCGCCAGCTGCAGGGCTTGTGCCGCTAGCAGTGCCGGTGCCAGCGCCAGGGCTTGTCGCCTGGCCGGAAGGATACGCCGGCTGGGAGCGAGCGGAACTTGCAGCTTGTGCGACGGAATCCGCAGTACGTTTTAGGCTCTGGCCAAGCTCCCCTAAGCGTTGGGCCAGGATATCTTCCGGTTTTTGGCCGGTGGCCAAGGCTTTAGCCGTAAGCGCCTGGTCTTGCAATGCCCGCGCTTCTGCGTCATTCACGTTCCGTATAATAAGCTGATCGAGTAGGTCCAAAGCCCGGTCATAGTCGCCCCGTGCCAGATATTCCTGTGCAAGGGCGAGCATGTTTGCCCGTTCGGTCTTGGCTCCTGCCTTCAGCACCAGTACCAGCGTAACAGCCAGGGCTATCACCAGTACCGCGGCGATGACAGCTACAATGATCTTGGTCCGGGTTCGTGTTTCCATATCATTCCTTTTTCATCGTGCTTATGTGCCGGTTCTGGACAGATACATCCGAGCTTAGGGCGCTTCTTCATCCAGCGGCAATTCCTCTACATAGCCTTCCAGGTCGCCAGAACCGGCGGACAGGCTGGTGGTATTCCCGGCTCCTTCCAAAAGCGACTGCGCAACTGAATCGAGCATGGCCTGCCTGGCAGCTTCTTCCGCTAGCCGTGCAGCCTCAGCCGCAGCCTTGGCCAATTCGTCGCTTGCCGCCTTTTTGGCCAGCCGTTCTAAAAGCGACCGGATAAGAGGTCCCTGCGGCGAGCTAGGCTCCAGGGCCAGATACGATGAATAATCTTCTACAGCACCTTTTAAGTCCCCGCTCTTAAACCGGGCGTTTGCACGGTTCAGGTAGGCCGGAGCGTAGCGCGGATCGCTTGCTATGGTCTGATCGTAATATTCCAGGGCAAAACTGGTCTTGCCTTGGGCAAAGAAGGAATTTGCTATATTGAACTGAAAGGTGTGCCGGTACTGGATTGAGCTTGCAAGCCCCTTGCGGAACGCGCCTATCGCGTCATCCCAACGCCCAAGCTGCTGGTATGCCACTCCCAGGTACAGGTACAGCCGCTCGTCCGCGCCGGGCTCCTTGGCTGCCAACTCCAGTACCGGAGCTGCCTCTGCCGGTTTATTGTCCAGAAAAAGCCGGGTTCCGCGCTCGGACAGGTCGCTTGCCCACAGGGGAAATGCCGACACTGCGGCCAGCACCACAAGGGCAACAGCTGCGTTACGCATTAATCGCGACATAGCCGCTCCTTCCACCTACAATACGGGTGGCGAAAAGCACCCTTCCTGTAGTATACTTACTATAAGTGGCTTGTTACAACGGCGTTACAGCATTGTAAAAGCCTCGCCGGCTTCGAACAACGACCCGGACAGAATCCACGATGCAAGGCGGCCCGATGTCTTTTGTCGTCATCCTTATCATATTCTTCGTCATCGCAGTCGCGGTGTTAAGCTTTTTATTGATCCGCATGCTCATTCAGCCACGCCGGCTCGGCTCGGTGCTGGAGCTGATCAAACAAAACCGTCTGCCGCAGGCCGCAAAAGTGGTCAAAGCCATTTTAGCCAAAGAACCCAGAAACGCCCTTGCCCACTACTACATGGGCAAAATCTATCTGGCGGAAAACAAGCCGGAAATTGCCCTCATGGAGCTGAAAACGGTCAGTTCCATGGGCCAGTTTGGCCACGAGATACCGGAGGCGGAATTCCGCAAGCTTATCGCTAGCCTGTACGAACGCTTTGGCCAACTGGAAGAAGCCCTTAAAGAGTATATCATGCTTTCCCAAAACGACCCGAGCAACGCGGATTACTGGTACCAGTGTGCGCGCATGTTCGACGACCGGGGGAAATTCGACGTTGCGGTAAAATATGCGCGTAAGGCCGTAGAACTGGACGGCAGGCACGGGAAAGCCCACTTCATACTGGGGCTTATCCTCTATAAGACCAAGCATCCGCTGGAAGCAAAAGCGGAGTTCGACCTGGCTATCAAGCATGACCCGTCCAACTACGAAAGCTACTATTACCTGGGCAAACTCCTTAAGGAATCCAATGACTACACCGGGGCCCTCGTTGCGCTGGAGCGGGCTCAGAAAAGCCCGGCTTTCAAGGTAAAAGCCCTGGTGGAACGCGGCGGAACCTACATGAACCAGGGTTCATTCGAAAACGCGTCCATAGAACTAGAGCGGGCCGTAAAGCTCATCAAGGAAGAAGGGTCCACCGAAGCCCTGTATGCCCGGTACTTTTTGGCCATGTGCTACGAAAAGCTCAAGGAACTGGACCTGGCTATAGACCAGTGGGAAAAAATATACAGCCGGAAGCCGCAATTCCGCGACGTATCGGAAAAACTGCAGCAGTATCAGGAATACCGTAGCGACGACCGCATGAAGGACTACCTAACCTGATACTG
>JAKQNL010000415.1 GCA_029565815.1 Spirochaetota bacterium
TTCTCCAACCGATGTGCCCGATCCGCGGGCTATGCGCGAGCGGCGTGTCGGACCGATGATCAGGTGGTTCATACGCTCTTTTTTGGTCATGGACAGGATGATAGCTTCTTCGTGTTTCAGATCCTGAGCGTCCAGCTGTTCTTCGCTTACCTGGCCGGCCAGGCCGGGCATCATATCCATAATGTTTTTAAGCGAGCCCATTTTCTTTACCTTGCGAATCTGGTCCAGGTAATCTTGTAGGCTGAAATTTTCCGTTGCGAGTTTGTGTTCCAGCTCTTGTGCCTCGGCTTGGTCGTACACTTCCTGGGCTTTTTCCACCAGAGATACCACGTCGCCCATACCAAGGATGCGGCTGGCCATACGTTCCGGGTGGAACACTTCCAGGCCTTCGGGCCGTTCGGACACGCCGACAAACTTGATGGGCTTGCCGGTAACCGCTTTGAGCGAAAGGGCAGCGCCGCCACGGGTGTCCGAATCGAACTTGGACAGAATCACGCCGCTTATGCCTATGCGCTCGTCGAATGCCTTGGCTATATCCACTGCGCTCTGGCCGGTCATGGCGTCTGCGACCAACAGGCACTCGTCCGGGTTAAGAATGCCGCGCATGCGTTCCAGTTCGGCCATCATGGGCTCGTCTATCTGCATACGGCCGGTGGTGTCCACGATAAGCGTGTCGAATTGCTCTTTTTTTGCGCGAGCCAATGCGTCTTTGGCTATCGCGATGCTGTCCTGGCCGGCAAGGCCCCGGTGGAGCGGAACGCCGATCTGGCCTGCAAGCACCGCCAACTGCTCGATAGCCGCAGGCCGTACCAAGTCGCAAGCTGCCAGAAGGGGACGTCGTCCTTTGTTTTTGAGGAACAGGGCAAGTTTGGCCGATGTGGTGGTTTTACCCGAGCCCTGCAGGCCTGCCATGAGTATGACGCTGGTAACGTCCGGCCCGCGCAGGATGAGATCCTGCTTTTGGTCGCCAAGGAGGCTAACCAGGCGGTCATGGACAATTTTGATGAACTGCTGGCCTGGCGATACGGCACGCAGCACTTTCTCGCCCTTGGCTTCCTCTATGGTCGCGTTTACAAAGCGTCGGACCACCCGGAGGTTTACATCGGCCTCCAGTAATGCCATTTTTATGGCGTCAACTGCATCGTCTATGTTTTTTTCGCTGATGGACGCCTTGCCGCTTATTGTGCGGGCTACGTCCCCCAGGGTTTGGCTCAGTTTTTCCAACATGCGTATGCTACCTTCCAGCTACAGACATCGTTACAGGAACAGGCGCAGTATCCCCTTGCTTCGTGCACGGCGTCAACAGGGTCCGCGGGCATCAGGGGGCACTATGGTGACAGTCACCAGGCATCAGGGTGACTGTCACCGGTGGGCCTTATGGTGACAGTCACCCTGGCGGGTTAAACCCCGGGAAGTTTCCGCATGGCCAGGATGGTTTCCTGTATAAGCTCGTCCACCGTAAGGCCAAGCATCGCAGCGCCTTTTTCTATGATATCCCGACGGACCCCTGCCGCGAACGCTGCCGTTCCCCACTTTTTTTTGACCGATTTTACTTCCAGGTCCAGCACGCTCTTGGACGGACGGACATAGGCGCAGGCCGTTATGAATCCGGTCAGTTCATCGGTGGCAAACAAAACTTTTTCCATAACGGATGTCGGTTCTACATCGCTACACAGAGTCCAGCCGTGGCTTTCTACCGCCCGGATAAAGCCATCGTCGTAGCCGGCTTCCGTAAGTATTGCGCGCGCGTGCGCAAGGTGCTCGTTCGGGTAGCGCTGGTAATCTATGTCGTGTAACAGGCCGACTAAGCCCCAGTAGTCCGCATCCAGTCCGTGTTTTTCGGCAAAGTGGCGCATGACGGCTTCTACGGCCAGGGCATGCTTAAACAGCGATTCGTCATCGTTGTACTGTCTCCACAGGGCAATGCTCTGGTCTCTGTTGTGCATGTAACGCTCCTTGAATCCACGCTTAGCTGAATACGCGCGCAAAGGGTCCTAAGAATCGGCGCTCGTCGGACCAGTCTGCGATGGCAAAGTGTACACGGCTAAAGCAGCCGCTAAAAGCTCCTTCCAATGCGCTGCGGAACTGTAGTGCGATTGCCTCTGGGTCTATCGCAAAAGCTCCGCAGCCCCAGGCGCCAAGCACCAGACTGTCGTAGCCGTACGCCCATGCTATGGATAAAACTCGCTGTATGCGGCTTTCCATAAGCTTTTGCGATTGAGCCTGTCCGACAGTAGGGGCATACGGAGCTGCGCTGGTAATAAAATGTAACAGATACGGTTTGTCTATAAATGTGCCGTCGTCGGTTCTGAACACCGGTACGTCTGGCGATAGTATGGACCAGTCGCTGGAATCCGGTAAAAGCCTGCTTGCGTGGTATGCGTACATGTCGTCGCCGGCAAGGGTTGCGTACAGCGCGCTGGATCGGCACAGACATTCTTCCTGGGCTCGGGCTCCTCCAAGAAAGCCGCCGCCCGGGTGCACGCCGTTGGCAAAATTGAGTGCAAGGACTTTGCCGCCTTCTTCCTGCATGCGCTGAGCGCATTCCATGGTGCTGTCGTTTAGAACCATGGTGCTTGTTGTATCATAGCGCGAGCTGTGGGGCGACCGAAGGCGCGCCTCCGGCGGTATACTTATTTTTGCCTGGCGGCAATGTTCTATCTGCATGCTCATGTCGATGTTCTGGCCGGATGCGTTTGTATATCCGCCGTTGCGGATGATTTCCACCGCGCTCTTGCCTAGCTGCTTTGCCAGCTCTCGTGTCAGGTACAGGGCTTTTTCCCAGCGAGACGCCAGTGCTGGCGAATCGATGCATGGACCGAATGTAAGCATAGCCGCAATTCTCCTTTTTTTGTTTGGTTTGCAATGCTTACCAGCTAGCCTAGTGCAAGAAAGAGCTTCTTGCCAGAGTGGCACTGCGGTATGTGCTTATGGCACAGCTCTGGCAGGCCAGTTATAGTACGAGCATGGAGATACTAAAAGCCGTAGAGCGCGCTGTCTTTGAACACGCAATGCTGCACGACGGCGACCGTGTTCTAATAGGAGCTTCCGGGGGCAAAGACTCTCTTGCATTAAGCGCAGTCCTTGTCATGCTTGCAAGCAGGGGTAGATCGATACAGCTAGGGGCAGCCTATGTGCAAGGCGGCCATGCATCGAAGCCGCAGGATGATCAACTAGAGCGGATCGCATCCATCTATGAAGGTCTTGGCATACGGTTTGACGTGCTCAAGGGCGAATCGCTGAATGGGCAGCCGGATTGCTACCGCTGTTCTAGCATGCGCCGCAAGGCTCTTATGCACCATGCCGCGCAGCATGGTTACAACAAAATAGCCTTAGGCCATCACCTGGATGACATACTTACGTCTGCGCTTATGAACCTGGTGTTGCGTGGGCAGGCTGGCGCTATGAAGCCTGTTCGCGAATATCCCCGTTTCGGCTTTACCCTGATTAGGCCGCTAGCCTATGTTCCCGAAGAAAGCATACGGCGCTTTGTGGCAAGCCGGGGCTGGCTCGCCATGCCATGTTCCTGCGGAAAAGGTACAAGCGGGGACCGTGCGGATTTCCGCCAACGCCTGGAGGCTCTTACTAATGGCAGCCTTAAAGCAAAGCGTGCGTTGTACAAGGGGCTTAGTGCTGGCATAAGCTCTTGCTAAGTGTTAGTATTTTATCTATGAGTGAACAACAAAACCCGGATAATCTTTATACGGCAAGTTTGGAAACTGTTCGCAGCCTGTGGTCTAAAAGCTACAACACTGGCGGAAAGCCCGACTAATCTCGCATTTATCCATACTACCATGAGGATGTGCGCTTTAGGGACTGCATACAGGCTATCAGCGGCAAAACAGAATTTATTGCGCTGTGCGAACGCTTAACCAAACGCTGCACAGAGCTACGGATGGATATAAAAAAGATTGCAAGAAATGGCGACTGGATTTTTATGGAATGGACCATGACCATGGTGTTCCGCCGTTCGCCGCTTACGCCCATACACGGTTCCACCGTTCTGACGCTCGATGCCGGCGGGCTCATTGTCGAGCAAAGGGATTATTATGATTTGTGGGGAGACATTTTTGATAACGTGCCATATTTTAAGCGTAGCTACCGCTCGTTTATGAAGAGAGTGTTCGGCTGACTCCTCAATAGTCGCGAGCGGCTTGCTCGTTTGCTTGCGCCGACTAAGTTTCTGCCCG
>JAKQNL010000429.1 GCA_029565815.1 Spirochaetota bacterium
ATGTACTGCATGGTGTCATAGATGGCAAGGCCAGCGGTAACCGATCCGCCAGGGGAATTGATGTACAAGTCTATGTCTTTTTCCGGATCCTGGGATTCCAGGAACAAAAGCTGGGCAACCACCAAATCCGCGCCCAAATCGCCTATTTCGCCGTCGATAAACACGATGCGGTCTTTAAGCAGGCGGGAATAGATATCGTACGAGCGCTCGCCTAAGCTGGTCTGCTCGATGACCACGGGTACCAGGTTGTGCATTTTTTCTGTCATCGCTCACCTCAAGGGGGACGGCCGCGCGGGCCGCCAGGGGTATGGAGCGCCCCGAGTCTGTGTTCGGACAGCGCACGCGTTGCAGTGCAACGATACGGCCGGGAGGCTAACAAGCTCCCGACCGGTATTTCTACAGATTACTCATTTTCCTTAAACAAGTCCACGAAAGCTTGCTTTTTGCCTTTTTTGATCTTTGTTTTTTCTGCAAGCCCGGCCAGGAGGCGGTCTTCCTTAATGCGGTCCTTAAGGTAGTCCACCATGCCCCTGCGCTCATACTCGGCCTTTACCTCGTCGGCAGGCATATTTGCTTCCGTAGCCATGCGCTCGTACTCGGCCTTCATGTCGTCCTCAGTCGGCTCATAGCCGGCTGCCGCGCTCAGTTTGTCCAGGATAAGGCGGGTGCGTATGGCCTTCTCGGCTTCCGGCCGCCACTCGTCCATAAGGCCGCTTGCGCCTTTACCGCTGGATGCGAGAATGGAAGCAAACTGCTCTTCGCTTTCCATGCCCATACGCTTCATGAGGTTGCGCATGCGAGCCTGCAGCTCGGCATCCACCATGGAAACCGGCAGCTCAAAAGAAGACTTTGCAAGCAGGGCGTCGATGATGGCTTTTTCCTTCAAGGACTTCATGCGATCTTCCAGGCGTTTTTCCAGCTTGGCTTTTACGTCCGCACGCAGGTCGTCTAGGTTCTTGAATTTCTCGGACACGTCCTGGGCAAGATCGTCATCCAGGGCAGGCAGTTTTTTCTCTTTGAGCTTCGTAAGCGATATGCGAATTTTCCGGCTCTGGCCGGCAAGCTCCGGATACTCAAAATCGGCAGGGAAGGTTTTGTCGACAATTTTCTCGTCGCCTTTTTTCATGCCGATTACATCGTCGTCAAACTTGTATATGTTGTAGCCAGTGCCTATCTCGAACACAAAATCCTGGCGCTCGGTGCCCGGCTTAACCTGGCTCGCGTCATCAAGCTCAGCGTAGCTAACGGTTGCGATATCGCCTTTTTTCGCCTTCGCTGCATCATCCTTGTCCATGACGATGGCGTTGCGCTCGCGGATTTCCTCTAGCTCGCGGTCCTCGTCGGCCTTGGCTACGGACACCTGGGGCAGCTCCACTTCGGAACCGCTTATGTCGCCAACCTGCACATCGGGAAACACGTCGTACTTGACGGTGAAGGAAAAATCCTCGTCCAGTTTGAACTCCGGCGCGCCGCCTTCCAGTTCCGGCTGGGCGTATGCAAGCGGCGTAAGGGTTTCGCCTTCCAGCGCCTTCTCCACCGCGTCGTCCATGAGCTTGCCCATGGCCTCGATTTTTACGTGCTCGCCAAACTTGCGCTCGATGATGGACGACGGCACCTTGCCCTTGCGGAATCCGTCTATCTGCACCTGCTTGGCGTACTCACGCAGCATGCTGTCATAGGAGGCGCGGACGTCGTCCTTGCTTACGGTTACAGACAGCCTAGCGGCGGATGATTCTAATCTCTCGATCTTCTTGTTTACGTTCACGGTAGGCTTCCTTCGTGTGGAATCAGCGGCGAAGATGCCGCCCGGATAGGAGAACCTCTAAAAACCCTATGGTTTTTAAGGTTCCCTTGTGTTTTCGGTCGAAAACACATGGTTTTGCAAGGAATACCTCTTAAAACTGAAGTTTTCAGAGGTGTCTATACAAAAAAGGCGATCCGGATATCCGGACCGCCTTGAAATCGAGCGGGAAACGGGAGTCGGACCCGCGACATCCACCTTGGCAAGGTGGCGCTCTACCACTGAGCTATTCCCGCAAGTTATACCTTCAGCCCAGAAAACCGCCTAGCGGTTTTCTGCGAGAGAAGGGACTTGAACCCTCACGCCGCAAGGCACCAGATCCTAAGTCTGGCGTGTCTGCCAATTCCACCACTCTCGCCCGGAAGCCCAGGGGCGACCGAACGATACCGGACGGGACCGGACGCTGTCAAGCGCCCCGCAGGACGAGCCTGCCGTTCCGGCGGGGGCTTTGGCCACGTTGCTCAGGCACATCCCCTTGGACGGCTGACAAGCCTTTCGGCTTATCCGCCATCCGTATGAGCCGTGGAGGGATCGAACCTCCGACCCGCAGATTAAGAGTCTGCTGCTCTACCAGCTGAGCTAACGGCCCTGGTACTCTCAAAAACACTACGAGCTCTGCGTCCGGCAGGAGTCGAACCTGCGACCTACGGATTCGAAGTCCGTCGCTCTATCCAGCTGAGCTACGAACGCCCGACGGTCCTGGGAACTCGATCACCGAAGCCGGGCGGAGCTAAGGGTGGATGACGGGGTTCGAACCCGCGACAACCAGATCCACATTCTGGGACTCTACCGCTGAGCTACATCCACCGCGCGCTTGGCAGGTCGTACAATGCCGGAACACCGTAAAAATGTCAAGTCCTTGGACCGGGCGTAAAGATAATTTTTCCTTCCTTGACCGCGGCCCCAATCGGCGCCATGGTAGAACTTTGTGGGGGCGCTATGACCATATCCAAGAATCTCTTGGCAGAAGAGGCCAAGCGGGGCGAACGGGCGTCGTACTACATCCGCTGGGGCATGATAGCCTTCCTGACAGCCATGGCCGTGATCCAGGTGGTCGATCTCGAGCAAGCGGCGCAGGGACGTGTAGCCTTAATCACCCTGGCCGTGGCTGTGGCGTACAACCTGGTCCTTCTACCCTTCATTATCAAGCGACGCTATCCCGGCTGGCTGCGCTGGGCGTCCGTCAGCGTGGACGTGCTTCTGGTCACGACCAACA
>JAKQNL010000418.1 GCA_029565815.1 Spirochaetota bacterium
TGGGCACTGGGCTGCGGGCCATGCGGCTGGCGGACATAGAGGTATGTAACGATACGCGCGGCCGGCCAAGCATACGCCTGCACGGCACGGCGCTTGCACGCTTTCAGGCAGCCGGTGCAGGATCGGTGCATCTGTCGCTTACCCATGAACGGGACAATGCCATAGCCATGGTTGTAGTGGAGGCCTAGGTGCAAAGAGTACAGGTTAAAAAACCGGAAAAAGAGCGGAAGATCAGTTTTGTGGCCAAAGAGTCCACGACCTGCCCGGTATGCGACCGGCCATTCCACCGTGAAGAATTATTCTCTGGCCGGGTTAACGCAGACGACATGACCGACGAACTGCACCGCACCTATAAGCCAACCCACGCGTTCGGCGATGTGTATCCTCTGGCGTACGAGATTATCGTGTGCCCGTCCTGTTTTTACGCCTCGTTCCGCCAGGATTTTTTGCCCTTGGGCACCAAGAACGCAGAAGCCCTGCGAAACGGCATCCAGGACAGGGTGGAAAAAGTTCAGCGGGTGTTTTCCAATCTGGACTATCAGGGTAAGCGCGGGCTATTGGAAGGGGCGGCAAGCTACTACCTGGCGCTCTTGTGCTATGAAGGCGCAAGCAAGGAATTTTCGCCAACCATAAAGTCCGGCCTGTGCTGTCTGCGTTGCGCCTGGCTGTGCGGCCACCTGGACACAAAATTCCCCGGCGAGCACTGGGATTACCTTGCGCAGATTCTGTACCGAAAAGCCCGGTTCTATTACAAAAACGCCATCAAGCTGGAAGAAAGCCGCAAGGAGCCCTGTTCCATACAGCGTAACCTTGGCCCGGATACGGATAAAAATTACGGCTACGAAGGCGTTGTGTATATGGCCGCAATTTTGGATTACAAGTACGGCCCGACAGACAACCACGCGATGCGCATAGCCAGTCTTGGACAGGCTAAGATCAACGTAGCGCGCATGTTTGGCCTGGGTAAGAAAACCAAGGCAAAGCCGGGACCGCTTTTGGAAATGTCCCGTAACTTATACGACAGGCTCAAGGCGGAGTTAAAGGCCGGCGACGACGATGAGTGATCGTATCCTAAAACTGACGCTTGCATATGACGGTAGCGATTTTTCCGGCTGGCAAAAGCAGGATGGCGATCGGAGCGTACAGGGCGAGCTGGAAAAAGCCCTGGCTACGATGCACGGCCATGCAGTGCCTGTGGTCGGAGCCGGCCGCACCGATGCAGGCGTCCATGCGGCCGGCCAGGTTGCCCACTTTCACAGCGACATACGGCGCATCGAGCCCGAGCGCTTTGTCATCGCGCTCAACAAGCTCATGCCCCCCGATGTGCGCGTTGTGTCCGCAGTGGAGGCTGACCCGGATTTCCACGCGCGCTACGACGCCCGCTTGCGCCGCTACCGATACTTCATGCACCACGGCGGGCCTAGTTTGCCCTGGGTGGAACGCTACTCGTGGCGTCTTGCAAAAAAGCCCAACATGGCGCGGCTTAACCGCCTGGCATCCTGCCTCCACGGCGAACTGGACTGCACCGCGTTTGCAAGCGCGAAAGACCCGAACGAACACCGATTCCGCTACCTGCACCACGCAGCCTTCTATACAGAAGGCGGACAGCTGGTGTTTGACGTTGCGGCAAACGCGTTTTTGTGGCGTATGGTCCGATCGCTGGTTGGAACGCTCATCCAGTTGGATGCAGAGGATGCAGACGACGGAGCCATGGCCAGGGTGCTGCAATCCGCCGACCGGTCCAAGGCTGGTATAACCGCTCCACCGAGGGGATTGTTCCTGTGGAGCGTGGACTACTACGACAGCCCAACCCGCCGCTGTAGGTATCCGCAGGTTTCTGCTATACACAGGGATACTGTATCCGCTACCCGGCTTGTGCCGGGCATAGGCTGGCTGGAAAATTCAAACGTGAAGAACGAATAAGGAGCATGAGTATGAAAACACGGTGGAGCCTTCTTGTGTTGTGCGTCTCTTTTGTAGCCGCTTTTTTGCCCATAGCATGTGGCCGCTCGGAAGCTGCCATGTCGGCGCCAAACGCGGAATTTGCCCGCATGGAAGATGCTGCAGGCGGCATGGCTAAAGATGTAGCCCCAGAAGCGAGGGCTATGGCTGCCCCGGCCCCTGTATCCCCTGCCACCCCGCAGCCGGCCTCACAAAGCCAGGCAAGCGAAGGGCGCAAACTGGTGTACAACGCCGACCTACGGCTGGAAGTAAAACAGCTGCCGGATTCCGAACGCTCCGTGCTGGCTGCAATCCAGTCGGCCGGCGGCTATGTTCAATACCAGACTGCTTCGGAAAACTCCGTGTACATGACTGCCCGCCTGCCGGTAGCTGCCCTGGAAAGTCTTATGGACACGGTTGCAGGCGCGGGTAAGGTGCTAACCCGGTCCATGAGCGCCGATGACGTAACCGACCAGTTCTACGACATGGAAGGCCGCCTGCGCAACAAGCGCATTTTGGAAGAGCGATACCGCGAGTACCTCAAGAAAGCAGCCACCGTATCGGACATGCTCGATGTGGAAGCGC
>JAKQNL010000434.1 GCA_029565815.1 Spirochaetota bacterium
AGATGCCAATGGTGATGAGCGATTGCCTCACTACCAGCTTTGCCCTGGGTACGTCTTTTGCCCCGAGGCTTTGCCCGACCAGAGTTGCGGTTGCCTGGGAAAATCCCATGGCCGGCATGTTGAACAAGCCGATTATCCGGTTGCCTATGCCGAAAGCCGCGATAACTGCCGAGCCGAACGCGTTCACCGCTCCTTGCATAACGGTAAAGCCAAGCGTTGACAGTGCTTGTCCGAATGATGAAGGAAGGCCAACCTTTGCTAATAGCAGTACCGGCTCGCGTTGTAGTTTCATCGATGCAAAGGTAAGTTTTGGGCCGCGCTTGCCGCTAAAGAGAATATACAGCGCTATGCCTGCGGCGACAGCTCGGCTTGCGACCGTTGCGATGGCGGCGCCGGCTACGCCCATGGCCGGTATCGGGCCAAGCCCGAAGATAAGGATAGGATCCAAGACCACATTAAGGATGACTGTAACCAGCTGTATCTTGAACGGTGTGATGCTGTCACCAACCGCCTGTAATGCAGCGCTGAGCGTGAAGGAAATGAACATGAGAGGGATTTCCGCCATGCATATCCGCATATAGGTATAGGTTGGGCCATACACGTCGGATGGAACTTTTAGGAGCGACAAGAGCGGCGCGGAAAATGAAAAGCCTATAATCATAAGAATGATGCCCAGGCTCATGGTAAGGCCTGCGGTTTGCCCTAAATAGAAATTAACTTTATCATGCTCGCCTTTGCCTTTTGCCTGAGCCATGAGCGTCATTCCGGCGCTTCCGAAACTGGAACCAAGCACGGTTAAAAGCATCACAATATTGAATGCGATGGATGGCGCGCTTACCGCTTCCTTGCCTAGCTTTCCAAGAAAATAGGTGTCGGCCATATTGTACAGCGTGTGAAGGAAATTCCCGGCCATAATCGGCAGGGCTAGCTTGATGAGTCGTCTATACAGGGCTTTAGCTTCTGCTTTTGGGATTCGTTCGGCAATTGTCGGGTGCATAGAGGCATAGTAGAGACTAAACGTGCTTGTTTCAACCCTTGCGATTGCCGACGCTGGCGCGCGGCAATCGCCACGAGGGGGCTTCATACGCTGACTGGCGCAGCGTATGAAGCAGATTGGCAATCAAGCGGACGCTTGCGCGCCGCTTATCCCCGAGGCGGGTTATCAGCATTTTTCACACAAGCGTGGATGGATGCGAGGCGCAAACGAGTCTGCGAGCGCAGGCGTACTAGTTGTACGCTGAGCATCACAGATTCGTTTGCAACGAAGCAGACGCTGCGCTTGTGTGAAAAATTAGGCGGGGTTCTTGGATTTAAACTCCTGCATAAACCCTACAGTCGTTTCTACGTCTTTAAGGCTTACGGCGTTGTATGCGGACAGGCGGATGCCGCCCATTGAGCGGTAGCCTTTGGTCTGCACGATGCCGGCAGCTTTGGCGTCTTTGACGAATTTCTCATCAAGTTCGGGGGTGGGGAGCTTGAAGTCTATGTTCATCCAGGAGCGGGAGTCAGCGTTGGCCAGGCCCTTGAAGTAGCCGCCGGATGAGTCGATGGCGGAGTACAGGAGTTTCTGTTTCTGCTCGTTGATCTTGCCCATGGCAGAAAGGCCGCCGTTCTTCTTGAGCCACTTCATCACCAGGTTAAGGATGTAGATGGAGAAGCAGGGCGGGGTGTTGTGCATGGAGAACTTGTCCTTGAACACCTTGTAGCTCATCATGGTTGGCAGGTTGTCGTGGGCCTTCATGAGGAAGTCGTCTTTCATGGCGACCACGGTAACGCCGGACGGGCCAAGGTTCTTCTGGGCGCCAGCGTAGAT
>JAKQNL010000440.1 GCA_029565815.1 Spirochaetota bacterium
TGCACCCTGGGCTCGGGCTGCGGCTTCCACGTCGCCTGAGTCGCTGCGGTTAATGAGCGCCAGGCTAAACGCGAGCACGAAAAACAGGGTGCCCAGCACATAGGTGGTCTTAACCACGACATTGGCCGAACGGGAACCGAAGGCTGCATTGCCGGCGCCGGCGAAAATTCCGCCTAAGCCCTCGCCTTCCTGGTCCTGGATGATTACCAGGAACACAAGCAGGGCGCACACAATCGCGAAAAGCACCAAAAGGACAATACCAAAAAGACCCATTTTGTTGACTCCGGAAATCAGGCGTTTTGGGGCGCGTTTTGTTTAGAAACGCACATCATCGCTAGCGTGCAGACCCGGCGTTTTCGTCTGGGCTTGCAAGAGCGCGGCGCGTCGTCCCGCATGGGGCGAACGGCATCGGTGGATACTAACCTAAAACGCATCCGGCGTGCAAGAGCCGGATGCGTTTTAGGTCAAACGAACAGAGCGATGGGAGAGAAGCTATCCACCTTGAGCGATGCTCCGCCCACGAGGGCTCCATCGATGTTAGGTTTTGCCATAAGCTGGGATACGTTGTCCGGTTTTACCGAGCCGCCGTACTGTATGATCATGGAGTCGGCCGCCTTTTGGTTGTACAAGCCGGCAAGCACCTGGCGTATATATGCGTGTACGGCGTCCGCGTCTTCTGGGGTTGCAGTCTTGCCCGTGCCTATGGCCCACACCGGTTCGTACGCTATGGTTACACTGCCAAGCGAGCTAAGAGCCACGCCTTTAAGCCCATCCCGAACCTGCGAGCCTACAACCGCTTCCAGATTGCCCGCTTCCCGTTCGGCCAGGGTTTCGCCGACGCACAGTATGGGCTGTAGCCCGTACTCCAGGGCAAGCAAAACCTTACGGTTGATCAGTTCATCCGTTTCCAGATACGAGTGGCGGCGCTCCGAATGGCCAAGTATGACAGCCTGTACGCCCAGGTCCTTGAGCATGAGTGGCGAAATCTCGCCGGTGTGGGCTCCTTGAGCCTCCGGGCCCATGTTTTGCGCGCCAAGTACGATAGAACTTCCCCGTATGGCCTGTGCAACGGCAGACAGGGCCGTAAAAGCCGGGGCTATCATCACTTTGTGCTTGCAGGTTTTTAGCTGCTCAACAAGCTCCTGGGCAAGGGTAACGGATTCGGCGACGGTTTTGTGCATTTTCCAGTTGCCAGCTATGTAATACGATCGCATTATGCCCTCCCCGGGCGGCACACTTCGATGCCAGGTAGTTTTTTGCCTTCCAAGAGCTCAAGCGACGCGCCGCCACCGGTGGATACATGGCTCATCTTGTCTGCAAGGCCAAACTGGTTTACCGCCGCTACCGAATCCCCGCCGCCTACCACGGTTATGGCGCCATGGCTGCCTGCATCGGCAACCATCTTCGCAAGCTCGCCGGTGCCATGGGCAAAGGCCGGAAACTCGAATACACCAACCGGGCCGTTCCAGACGACGCTTTTTGCGCCGGCCAAAGCCTTCCGGTACAGCGCAAGGGTTTTAGGTCCTACATCCAGGCCCATAAGGCCATCGGGTATAGAAGCACTGTCCACAGCTACCGGTGTTGCCGACGCGTCAAACTTATCGGCACACACATGGTCCACCGGTAAGAGTATGGCTACACCGGCTTTTTGTGCAGCAGATAGAATGGAACGGGCAGTATCCAGCTGGTCGTCTTCCACCAGGGAGCTGCCTATGGCTATGCCCTGGGCTTTAAGGAAGGTGAAAGCCATACCGCCACCTATAACCAGGCTGGCCGCGTTTTTAAGAAGGCTTTCAAGCACGGCTATCTTGGAGCTAACCTTTGCCCCTCC
>JAKQNL010000035.1 GCA_029565815.1 Spirochaetota bacterium
GTGGTCTATTACCGCGATGCTTACCCTTCCGTGTTCCTGTGCGATATGTACTTCCAGGGGGTGTGCCGCATCCACGGGAGCGTATTTTACGGCGTTGGTAAGGGCTTCGTTGAGGAACAAGCCTACAGGAACAGCATGGTCGATACCCAATTGTACAAACCCGCCTATGACGGCTATCTGGCAGTTGTGCAACGATTGCGCATACACGCCCTTTATTTCGTCGGCCATATCGTTTGCGTATGCAACCAGGTCTATGGAGCTGAACATGCCGTCGCGGTACAGATGGTCGTGGACCGTGGCCATCGCGTGCAAGCGGTTCGATGCCGAGTTGAACGCAGCTTCCAGAATCGGATCTGTTCCCCTGCGCTGTAGGTTGAAGAGGCTTTTCATCACCTGCAGATTGTTTTTAACACGGTGGTGTACTTCCTTAAGGAGTATCTCCTTTTCGGCAAGGCTGGCTGCCGCTGTGTTTCGGGCGGCCCTTAGCTTTATGCTCAATAAAGCCAGCAGTATGGTTGCGGTCAAAATCACGATAATAGTAAGGAGCAGGGGGATTAGCACCGGACCGTATCGTTTAACGAAGGGTTCTGGTTTGTTTAAGAGTATCGCATTGTGCGGAACAAGCGCTGGCTGGCCGGAAAATTTCTTAAGCTGCAGCCAGTCCACCATGAATCTGTTCGGACTGTCTTGCGCTCCTGGTTTGAATTGGCCGGTGGAAAGGTAGTCAAAAAGCAATTGTGCCATGGCTCTGCCCTGATCCTGGCCTATGACGCACAGTCCGCCTACAAGGCCTAAGCCCATCATCCACTGCGACCGGCCGAATACCGGTACGGATGCATGTTGGAACACCAGCGATAATTCATTAACGCTGATATTGGCTCCTGAGGAATCGCGCCAGAACGCGTTGAAGAAGGCTATCGTGTTTTCCTGGGGAGTATACAAAGTGTTTTGAAGCTGTTCGAAGCTCATGGCTTGCGTGCGGACAATCTCCAGCTTAGGATAGCTTTTCGCCGCAAGCGCTATGAATTCCGCGCTGTTGGTCTGGCCGGTATCCGTCGAGTCTTCCACAAGGATCACGCGCTTAGTGTCGGGGAACATAGCCAGAGCCCAGTCTATGCTTGGTCCAAAATCGGCGCTTTCCCGCACGCCGGATGTTCTTCGGCCAAGTGTGTCCGCAAGCGGCGCGTTGACTCCGCAGAAAAATACCGGAGCGCCACCGAAGCAATCCCGCTGTATGGCAAACCGGTATGCGTGGTCGTCTACCGCCATGACCGCAACGATCTTCCGCCCACCGTACTTGGCGGAATAGAGCTCTTCAAGGCTATCCAGGTAAGCAGGGGATTCTATCCATTTTGTGTCCATGTACTCGGTGCGGATAAGAAAGGCCGTAGCAAGCCCGTCCGCCGTCTGGATGAGGGTTTCGTCGCCGGTACCAAATACCGACAAAACGCCCTCATGCACGGCGTCGCTCCAGGCCGCGCGGTGATAGGAATAGAGGAGCACAACGAGCGGCGTGTCAGCTTGGGACCAGGCGCCTGTGCTTGCGACGGTTAGAAGGATTATGAAAACAACTATTGTACGCATGGTTTAAGTGTATTACCCGGAGCTAGCGCATGCAAGGCTAAGCGAATGCTGGAAGGAAATTTTACAGCTCTTCTATGATGCTGTCCGGCCCAAGGCCTAAGCCGCCTTCACGCGCTTCGGGTTTGTGAATCTGTATGAGATCGTAGCGCTTAAGTCGAGTGAACACCGCGTGTGCGCCTATCGGCTCGGCCAGCTTTGTGGACAGCGGAAAGCGGCCGCCTTGGCCGCATACCAGGATGCGCGTGCGGCCGGCTTTATTCAGCATGGGGTCGGACACAACCCGTAGCGCGGCGCTTGCTTGCGCTTGGTGCGCATTGCCGTAAGGGGAAGCGAGCAGCCAGCTCATTTTTATCATCGACCGGTCCAGCCCGGTTCGCTGGGCCAGGGCTTCGACAAGGGGCGGCATGGTCCAGCTAGCCTGGTCGTGGCAGCTGTGCTGCGGCCCGGCACTCAGGGCCGGACAGGGGAAGTTTTGGGTACACGGCGACAGTATGGTCCAGCCAGCGCTTACAAGCCTGTCGCGTACGGCAAGAAGATTGCGGCTACTGTCCAGCGTTGCCGGTTCCACAATAAGCAGGGCCGAGGTTTTGCTCATGCAGGTACGCAAAGATTCGATAACTTCCAGTTTTTTATCCAGGGCTGTAGTGCCGCCCAGTTCGTTGAGTACATGGCACATGCTCACTATGTCGAATGGGCCTGCTGGTGAGGAAAAACCATGTTCCAGATCTGCGCGAACCGCAGCTGCTACCGACGTGCCTAAAAGCCGCTTGGCAAGCTGTAGGGCGCTTTCGGATTTGTCCATAAGGAAAACCGATTCTGCTCCCATATCCAGCATGGCTGCCGCAGCTGGTCCAGGACCAGAGCCTATATCCAGTACGCGAGAAGCGCGAAACGTTTTCCCCATGCCGGACAAGCGCAATGCTCGCGTTGTTTGCGCCCAAGAAACCGGCCAGTAGTACAAAAGGTATGCGCCAAGCAATTCCGGATCATCCATATAGTGAGCGCCTGCAAGTTCCCGCGATCCTGTAAGCCCGCGTTGCAGCCTAAGCACATGCCGGGCAAGGGCGTTCAGTTCCGCAGGCGACGGAGCTGACGTTTCTGGTGCGCCCATAGAAGCCCGCCACGCTTGGATGAGTGCGTTTTCTCGCTGTATAGGCAGGCGTATATCCATGGCAAGACAGTAGCAGGCAGGGGCGGTGGAATCAAGGGCGCGCTTGGGATTTGACAGTCCTTGACACGGATGCCTTGGAGTCCGGAAAATGCATGGGCAGCTTTTCGCAAGCAAGCCATGAAAGGACACTCCAATGCTTAGGGAAATTCGATCGGCGCGTCTGGTAAAGGGCCAGGATCTCAACCACCACGGCACGCTGTTTGCCGGGCGCATAGCCGAATGGTTTACGGAATCATGCTTTTTGGCCGCGGCTCGGTTTACCGGGTCACCGGAAAACATCGTGTGCGTTAAGATACACGGCCTTGCGTTTACCAAGCCGGCAAACCCTGGCGACACGATAGAGATAGTAACCCGCGTGGTAAAAACTGGAACCAAGAGCATAACCGTATGCGGCCAGGTTTTTATAAATGAGGATACCGAATCGGTGGTGAAAGGTTTTGCAACTTTCGTGACCGTGGATGCCGAGGGCAAATCCTATGCCCATGGGCTCAGTTTGCCTGCGGAGTACATAGCCGAGCACCGGGCGCTCTATGATGAGGCATCGGCTTTGCAGAAGTAGTTGCAACCTAACCTGCTAGCTGGCTCTGGGCACCGGCGGCGAAACGGGCGGGCCGTTGCCTTCCGGATTGCTGCCCATGCCCACCAGGAATAAAAGCTTCATGATGGCCGGTCCGATTAGTTCATGGATCGGGCGGCGGATGCCGGCTACTGCAGGGTCTATGCCGACAAGTTCCGATCCAAAATCCGCCATAACCGGCGGCTCTGCTCGGAATATCGATACAAGCTCGGAACCAACGCCGATCCGGATTTGCTGTGGTTGTACGTGCATGAGCTTACACAGGGAAAATGCGCTGTGTCCGTGCTTGTCCCGTACAGCGGAGAAAGCGAACATCCGGCAGATGAGCGGACGGTTTTCGTAGACGCCGCAATGGTAGGGCGTGTCGGCCCGGTACAGCGGGCAACCAAGCCGACCGCCGTCATGGCTCTGTGCAGACAAGCCGCGGGCAGCAAGCCTGTACGCATCATCGCGGTCGTGGCGAACCAGATGGAGGGCGACAAAGTCCGCCTCTACGGGCAAAATGTCCGGGATAAAAGCTTCACAGCACGTTCCGCAGCCAAAAGGGCATGCAAGGCCGGAAGCGGCGACAAAGGCATCGACGGCAGCGTCCGCACGCGCATACACATCGGCTAGGGCTATAAGGCGGTCCCGTAGAACCGATGGAGGCAGCGGGTCGAGCATGTCCATGGGAGAAATCTCCGAATCAGAAAAAGGCTATAGGGAAGCGCTAACAACCCAAGTTTGATAGGTCCGCTATTTTTCGCTTGGTACGATATACGCTTTGGCCGGTTTTGGTCAACTGAGCTAGCGCAGACTCACCGGCGGGTTAAGATTCTATTTCGGTCTGTACCGCGCTAAGCGCTGCATCCCTGACGGCGACGGCAGCCGACTGGGCTAGGCCAGCAGATCGGGCTATGTACTCCGGAGCAGCTTCTGCAACCGCCTTGAGCGAACCGAAAGCATCCATGATGCTCTTTGCTTTTTTTGGCCCGACGCCTTTGACCGCTTCCAGCACCGGAAAGCCTACGGCCTTGCCCCGTAGGCGCTGGTTCATGCCGGTAGCGAATCGGTGGGCCTCGTCGCGTATGGCGACCACCAGGCGCAAAGCCGCGCTGTCGCGCGCAAGGACTATTGGCTCGCGCGCTCCGTGGGTCCACAGCTCCTCGTTTTCCTTGGCTAGGCCTACCACGGGCAGTTCAAGGCCCAGGGCGTCCAGCATGGCTTTCGCAGCGCTCACCTGGCCTTTGCCGCCGTCGATGAGCACCAAGTCGGGGGCGTCCAGCTCGCCGTTGGCAACCCGGGTAAAGTGCCGGGCCGTGGCCTCGCGCATAGCGCCGAAGTCGTCGATGGCACCGTCCAGACTGCGTATCTTGTACACCCGGTAGGATTTTTTATCCGGCGCTCCGTTACGGAATGTTACCATACTCGCAACCGTGTGCTTGCCGGACAGCTGGGCTATATCGAAACCCACTATCAGTTCCGGTAGCCGTTCCAGGGTCAAGGCAGAGCGCAGGCTTTCCAGCGCTTCCAGGTCACCAAGCTCCCGGCGGCGCTTGGCCAGATCCTCGTGCGCGTTGTAGCGGGCCATGGCCATGGCTGTTTCGTGGCGACGCTCGTCGGGCACGCACAGCTCCGTGCTCGCGCCCAGTTCGCGCTTCAGGTATTCCAGGGAAAGCTCCATGGACTCTTTGTCGCGTACATACACGAGCGGCGGAGGCAGGCGCTCTGGGCCGTAGTAGGCTGTTACGAAGCTTTGGGATGCATCCGATTCGCTGGCGAAGAATCGCTCCCGGTACAGGTCGCGGCCAACCAGCTTGCCCGATCGCACCTGGAACACCACGAAGGAGATAAGACTGCCATCGGCTTCCCAGGCCAGGTAGTCGCGGTCGCCCTCGGAAAAATCCTCCATGCCGCTTTCGCCCCGGAAGGCTTCTATCGCTGACACCGAGTCGCGCAGGCTAGCCGCTTTCTCGAACTGTAGCGCTGCGCTCGCCTCGGCCATCTCGGTCTTAAGCCGCGAAAGCAGTTCGTCGCTATGGCCGGATAAAAGGGAAGCAACCCGCTCCACTTGGAGCATGTAGTCGTCCCGGCTTATTTTGCCGGCGCAGGGTGCGGAACATCGGCCTATGTGGTAGTAGGTGCACGGACCGCCCCGGGCCCGCATAGTCACGCAGCGGCGGAGCGGAAACAGCCTGCGGACCAGTTCCAGGTATCGGTCGATGAGCTCCGCGCTCGGGTATGGGCCAAAGTAGCGACTACCGTCGTTGATGATACGCCTGGTGCGGAACACGCGGGGGTATTCCTCGTTGGTGATACGGATGGACGGATAGGTTTTGCCGTCTTTCAGGCTGATGTTGTAACGCGGGCTATGACGCTTTATCAGGTTGTTTTCTAGGAGCAATGCCTCGTATTCGGTCTCCGTCAGTATCCATTCCAGGCTTGTGGCTTTCGATACCAGATGGCGGGTTTTTATGTCGCGCTTGGACAGGAAGTACGAGCCCAGGCGGTCACGGAGCGATCGGGCTTTGCCAACATACAGTATGGTGCCTTGTGGGTCCTTCCACAGGTATACACCCGGATGCTCGGGTGCACTGCGGGCAGTGGCGCGGAGTTGCTGAAGGATGTCGGCATGCCTGTCGCTCATCGTTCCTTAAAGATACGCTGAAAATCTGTGAATGTGCAGGGGTCAGACCCCAAACAGGCGGTCTAGGTGCTCAAGGTACTGTGACCAGGGCAATACTTGTGCAAAGTCTAGTTGGTAGGGCTCAGGAGCAGTACAGACCACCAGGCATGGCACGCCGGGATTATCTTTACGGAAAGAGCGCAGGCCGGATAGGTCGGCACTGCTGATCTGGCTATGGCTTTTGAACTCGATGGCTAGTACCAAGATGCTGTTCAATTCTATCAGCAGGTCTACCTCGGCGCCGTTGTTGGTACGCCAATAATAGAGGGATGCGTTGGCCTGTGCGTAGTCTATGCGTCGTCTGGTTTCCTGCACGAAGAATTGCTCAAAGAGCCGTCCGCGAAATACCACATCCAGCTGGCCGCTTAGACGATGGCTCAGGCTGCAGGTTACGCCGTTATCGAATAGGTAGAATTTTGGATGACTTACCAGACGCTTGAGCGGGCTTTTAGTCCAAGCTGGTAGCCGCAGTGCGATGAGGGTATCTTCAAGAACTTCAAAATAGGATTGTACGGTACGCGCAGGTAAGGCAGCTTCGCGGGATAAGGCGGAGATATTGATGATTTCTCCGCAATACGCGCCTACCAGGTCCATAAAACGTGTGAAGCCGCCTACATTGCGCACCAGGCCTTCTAGCTGGATTTCTTCACGCAAATAGATTTCCACATAAGCCTTAAGCGTATCGCGGCGATCTGCTGGTTCTAGTCCGAGTAATGGAGGCAGCGTGCCCCACTGCAGGGCAGTCTCTAGGTCGAATGCTGTGCCTAATTCGCGGACTGTGAACGGATGCAGGTACCGTAATAATGCCCGGCCGCCCAGCAGGTTTGCGCCACCTCGCTTCAGTTTGCGCGCGCTAGAGCCGGATAGAATGAAACGTACCGAACTGCTTTCCAGTAGGGCATGCACCTCATTGAGCAGGGCAGGGATGCGCTGTACTTCATCGAGGATTATCCATTGTGTGCCTTCTTTGATCTTGTGCTCGGCTTCACGACGGAATTGGCCAGGATCGCGCAGGTAACGATAATAGGTATCGTTATGCAGCAGATTGATGAGCCAGGCATTTGGCAGGTTCAGGGACAGTAGCCAGGTGCTCTTGCCGGTTTGGCGTGGCCCGAATACGAAAAATGATCGGGCTGGGCACTGTAGTTCTCTCTGTATCATGCTGCCAAAGTGTATGGTATTTTGGCAGCGATGTAAAGAGCTTATGCATAGGGTCAGACCCCACGCGGGCTGTGCTTTATTCGCGCCCATATTAGTTCGATAATAGAAACGGACTCTTTTTAACCTCGTGTTCATGGAGTGGTTTTAGAGTCTGACTCGGGTAAACCTAAGCACTTTGTCTAAAAGGATGCCATAACGATGAAAGCCGGTATTTTTACAGCATGCATGTTCTCCGCGCTTGTCTTGTCCCAAGTAGCGGCAGAGGGTCTGACCCTGGACGCTTCGAGCCTGTCGCCTTCTTCGCCATACCAGTGGTTGTTATCGGGCATCACCACACAGCCGGGGCCGACCGGGGGACTGTCCCTTGCCATGGATGCCGGTCCTGCGGCGCCGGATGCGCAGGATGATCTGGTGCTGGATTTTAACGGGACTGTCCCTACGGATGCAGCCGGCCGGTGGTCGCTTAAGGTGCAGGGCGTAGTGGATAGGGTCGGGCCGGAAAGCGCCCGCTATGGCCAGGGGGCAGCATCCTTCCGGGCACCGCAGGGATCCCTGAGCCTACAGCCGGTTTCCAGTACGCTCTTTTCCTCCGGCTACCCGGCCAGGGACTTTAGCATGGAGTTCTGGCTCAAGCCGGTGCGCGCCGATTCGGGTGAAATCATCCTGATGTGGAAAGCGTCGCGGCAAGCGGGCAAATCGTGGTTGTCCCAGCAGTTCACCTGTTTGATACTGCGAAACCGGCTCAACTTTGGCTTTCTGAACTTTTTTGCCGATCCGACGGGAAAAAGCACCACGGTAAACCTTGCGGGCGCATCGATTATCGTGCCGGGCCGCTGGTCTCACCATCTGTTGCGTTTTGACGCGGACACGGGCCTTTTGGAGTACCTGATGGATGGAAAACCGGAAGCGGTAGCATACGCGACATCCACGGGCCACGAGGGTGGCACCGTGTATCCATTTATTTCCGGTTCCGGCGGTACGCTGAGCATAGCCCAAAACTATACCGGCCTCATGGACGGCTTCCGCATGCGCTCCGCCTGGATAGAGACACCCTTCCTGTCTCGCTATGCACCGTCGGGGGCCACGGCAATCAGCCCGATATACGACCTGGGCAGCACCAATTCCGCCTTGGAACGCATCGATGCAGTGTATAAAGCCGAACTGGAAGCGGACATACACTGGTTTTACCGATCTGCGGATTCCAGCGCAGGTTGGAAGGCCGAATCGCCAGAGTGGATTCCCTTTCTGCCCGGAGCCGCCCTCCAGGGAGCCGGGGGCTTGAGCCCGTTCGGTCGCTATATCCAGTTCAAGCTGCTTTTTTACCCCGATGCCTCCGGGGAGAAAAGCCCGGTGCTCAATTCGCTGACCGTTCACTACCGTGCCGACGAGCCGCCAGCACCGCCGGGCGGCGTTTCGGTAAGCGCCGGTAACGGTTCGATAACGGTGCGGTGGAAGCGTTCTGCCGAAGCCGATGTTGCAGGATACATGGTATACTATGGAACGACGCCGGGTAATTATTTCGGCACCGGTGCAGCCGAAGGGCCTAGCCCCATCATGGTGCTAGGCGCGGACAGCACATCCCTGAAGCTGACCGGCCTGGTAAACGGCACGCTGTACGTGATTACCGTTGCGGCCTTTGATAGGGCCGACCCGCCCCATGTAGGGATATTCTCGCGCGAGCTGAGCGCGCGACCGTCGAGGATGTAACTATGAACGACGACGACAGGCATGCCGGTTCGCTCGCCCGCGCGGAAGCCGCCCTTAGGCTGCGGGATTTTGAAACCGCGGAAAAATGGGCCAGAAAACGCCTCCTGGAGGAACCGACATCCGCGCGGGCCCGCATGATACTGGGCACGATATACCTGCGCACCGACAAGCCCCAGGACGCGCTGTCCGCGTTCTCCAGCGCCGTGGAGGCGAAACGGGACGATGTGCGCGCGCTGGAAGGCATGGCTGTCGCATACCTGCGCCTTGCAAAGCCGAAAGACGCGCTGTCCGCGCTGGAACATGCCCTTGGGTATGCCCCGAACGACGCGGAGCTTTTGTTCAACCTGGGCAACGCATACCGGGCTTTGGGTAAACACCAGGCCGCCGAGCTGTCCTTTTCCAAAGCGCTGGAGCTGGATCCGAAACATGTCATGGCATACAACAACCTGGGCATCGTGTACCTGGCCATGGCCGATCCGTCCAAGGCGGTGGAAGTGTTCTGGCGCGGTTTGGCCGTGGATCCTAACTACCCGTCTTTTCACTACAACCTCGGTTCCGCATACGAATCCTTGGGCAAAGTGAAAGAAGCCCTGTCCGAGTACGAGTCGGCCGTAAAGGCCCGACCCGGCTGGATAGACGCGATGCTTCGCTATGCATCCTGCCTAGCCAGGAGCGGCCAGCACAAGCGTGCCATAGAAACGTTCTCCCAGGTGATAGCCGTCGATTCACTCAATGCTGCGGCCAGGAACGGCATAGGCCTTGCATATGCAGACGCAGGCAAGCCCGACGAAGCCGTAAAGTGGTTCAGAAAAGCGCTGGAAGCAGACCCGAATTATTTGAGCGCAGCTGTCAATATACAGAATGTTTTGGAACAGACCGGACGCTATGCGGAGGCCGTGGAAGAAATCCGCGCCCTTGTGGAGCTCATGCCGGACAACGACGGCCTGCGCGTCCAGCTTGCACGTTTGTACCGCAACCTGGGACATCTGGATGAAGCGCTCGAGGCGGTTAGCGAAGTGCTACGCCGATCGCCAAATGACCTGGAAGCGCTGAAAGTGTACGGGGCTATCATGCAGGCCGTGGGTAAGCCAGACAAGGCCCGCGACGCGTACCGGAAGATAGTCAGACTCGATCCGAAACAGGCAGCGCTCCGCGTGGAACTGGCCCGCATGCTCAGAACCTCGGGCGACGTGGACGGCGCCATACGCGAACTGGAAAACTTTCTTGCAACCCGGCCTAAGGACTGCGACGGGCGCATAGAGCTTGCGCGATCGTTATCCGAAAAGGGCGAGCACGAACACGCGTCCCAACTTTTGCGCGAGGTGCTGGAAGACAAGCCGGATCTTGCGGAAGCTATCCTGGAACTGTCCGCCGTTTATCAGACCATGGGCCGCAAGGAAGATGCGGTAGCCCTGGCGGATCGCCTGGTAAACCTGCGGGGCGGCCGGGGCCGTTCCGAGGACATAGACCAGCTGGGCGAGTCTATACGCACCTACGAAAAAGCCGTCCGGGCATATTCATCCGATATGCGCGATGCGTGGGAACGCAATATTTCTGTCCTGCGCGATTCGCTGCGCAAGGAAACCGAAAGCGCCCAGGCCCAGGGTGAAGGCTTGGGCGACGAGGTTCGCGCCTTGCTGGATTCCATGGCGCCAGCCGTCATTCCGGTGGACGAGGCGGAGGAGCTTATATTCCTGGACGAACGGGAAGAGCCGCTGGACGATATACTCACCGAGGAAGACGAGGAATTGCCCGAGCTGGACGATGAGGATGAAGAACGCGGGCCGCGGGTGGATGCCCTCCTTGACGGCGAGGATTTATATCCTGATGCGCCGGCTGTGGAAGACAGGCCGCGGGCAGCAAAAGAAAGTCCCGCGCGGCAAAAACCGGAGTCGGACAGCGAGCCATACATGCCGCAAGAAGCGCGACCGCCTGCCCGGCAGGATGAAGCACAATACCAGATGCCGCCTGTAGCTCAGCAAGCACAACAGCCGCAGCAGCCGCAAGCCTATCCCCAGTATCCGCAGTACCCTCAGCCGCCGCAGATGCAGCCTCAGCCTCAACCTCAACCTCAGATGCCCCAGCAGTATCCACCGTTTCCGAAGTACCCGGAATATCCCCAAGCGCACACTGCGCCAGAGGAAGAGGAAAAGATTCCTTCACTGGATCCGCCGGATCTTTCCCAGCCCGACGAACTGGATACCGAAGAAATGCCGGAGTACATCGAGGAGCCGGATCTGGAAGACGAACCGGGCATCGAGGAATTCGGTCTGGATGACGATGATGCAGATGTGAATGAGGATGCGCATGGAGATACGGACGTAGCTTCGGACGCGCTCCTTGAAGACGAGACCGACGAAGATGTATGGGCGGATGACGTTGAAGGTGTTGAAGATGCACAAGCTGTAGAGCCAGAAAGCTTAGACGATGCAGAACCCGAGGAATTAGCAGCCGAGGAACAACCAGAACTGGCTAAGCCCGCTCTGGCAAAGCCGGCGCGGGGTTCTGCCCTGCCGTCCGCTTCCGTGCCTGCGTATATCGATCCACTGGGAGAGGAAGCCGGTAAGCTATTCCGCTACCTGAAGGATCTAAGCGCGTGCTTGCCTCCGGAAAAACGCGACGCCATGGTGAAGAGCGGGGTGAGCGCCCAGCTGGATTCGCTCATCGAGCAGACTGCATCCTATCCGCGGCCGCCGCTTACTCCATCCGGCCGTCCGGTTACAGGAGCTCCGCCAGCGCAAGCGGCGCAGGCTGCACCCCTTGCGCACAGCACGCCAGCGTCGCACAGAGCACCGGTTGCGAACGCAACGCCGGCTGCGCAAGCAGCTTCACCCGCTTCCAAAGAGCCTGTATTGCCAACGGAAATTTATGGCATTCCCCTAAGCCCGAAGCTCGCCAAGCTGATCGCGTACATGCGCAAGGAGAAGGAAGATGGCAGGAAGTGACAGCCTCCGGAAAGTCCGGGACTACATAGGCTCCATGCCAAGCCTTCCAACCACGGTGGCCAAGGTGCTTGAGGTGTGCAACAATCCAAAGACCAGCCCCATCGATTTAGATAAGGTTATATCACTCGATCCTGTGCTCATGGGCAGGGTGCTCAAGCTGATCAACTCCGCCTATTACGGCCTACAGAACCAGATTACGAGCCTTGTGCGGGCTATCATCATGCTCGGCGTGAATACGGTGAAAAACCTTGCCCTGTCCACTGCCGTGCTGGACCGGCTGGCGGACAAATCCGGATTCCGCGCGCTTAACATGGAAGGCTTCTGGCGGCATTGCCTTGGCGTCGGCGTGGTAGCAAAACTGATTGCGCGCAAAACTGGCGTGGACAGCCAGCGGCTCGATGAATATTTTGCTGCAGGCCTACTGCACGATATCGGCAAAGTGCCCATGAACAATGTCATATCCGACGAGTATGTGCGCGCTATGGGCTTGGCCGACCGCGAGCGAATTCCTTTGTACCTGGCGGAAAAACGCGCTATCGATACGGACCACGCGGAAGTTGGCGCGATGATAGCTGAAGCCTGGCACTTGGATGGCCCCATCGCCGATTGCATAAAGTATCACCATGCGGTGGATGTATACGAAGGAAAAAGCCGGCCCATACTGCTTGCGGTGATTGTCGCCAACTGGTATGCAAACCGCGAGGAAGTAGGTTTCTCCGGCAGCTTGTATCCGGAAAAGCTGAACCCTGCCTTGCTGGATGAATTGGGCATAAGCCGCGACTGGCTGGAAAGCATAGACCAGGCGGTTGCCGCGGAAATAGAAAAAGCGTCCGTGTTCCTCAAGCTTAAAAGCTGATAGGCTCGGTCTGTAGCGCACAGCGGAAAGGATCAACTATGTTCAGCGTAAAGATATGGGGCGACCGCGGCTCTATGCCCGTGCCCGGTCCGGATACGGTAATATTCGGCGGCAACACTGCTTGCCTGGAGATACGCTGCGGAAAGCGGCTCTTTATCGTGGATGCTGGCTCCGGCATACGCGGTCTTGGAGACTGGCTGGCGAAGAACGAATTGAAAAACGGTCCCATCAAGGCTGATATATTCTTAACTCATACGCATTGGGACCACATCATGGGTTTTCCCATGTTCACGCCCATCTACATACCGGGCACCAGCCTGACCATACGCGGGCCGGTTAACTTCGAGGATGAGACCCTGGAGCAGATAATCGGTAACCAGCTGTCGTACCGGTACTGGCCTGTGCGCCAGGATGAGCTGGCCGCAACAATACGCTACGAGAGCCTAAAAGAAACCGAGCTCGACCTGGGCGACGGTGTAACGGTGCATACCAAATACTTAAACCATCCGGTTTTGTGCCTTGGCTACCGCTTCGAATACGAGGGCAAAGCCATTGTCACCGCCTACGACCACGAGCCCTTCGTAAATCTGTTCCCTACCGATCCGTCCAATCCGGATTACGACGAAGCTATAGCCGAGGAGGGCAACCGGGCAGCCAAGGAGGAGAACGAGCGCATCGAGGCTTTTTACCGCGGAGCGGACATATTGGTGCACGACACGCAGTACACGGCCAAGGAATATAAAGCTAACAAGGTGGGTTGGGGCCACTCGTCTTTCGAGTACGCGATCAACGCGGCTAACCGCAGCGGCGTGAAAAAGCTGGTGCTGTTCCACCACGATCCAAACCGGGGCGACACCGAGCTGCAGGAATTGGAGCTGTTTTACCAGGGCAAGTTGAGGGGCCGGACAGCCTTGTCGGTGGAAGCGTCCAGGGAAGGCTCGGTATACCATGCGTAGGCGGCGTGGCTTTTGCTTATTCGTGCTTGACAGCGCGCCGTCTGGCGGGGACAATCCGCGCTAGATGAACGACAACGAAAATACAACGCTACGGCTCAAAAAAGCTCTTAAAGACGGAGCCGCCTCCGGTCTAAAGACCACCTGGTTCCTGCTTAGGATCATGGTGCCGGTAAGCCTGGCTGTCGCAATACTTGCATGGAGCGGGGCTTTAGGCTGGCTTGCAAATGTGCTCAGGCCGGCCATGGGCCTTATCGGCCTACCCGGAGAAGCGGCGCTGGTTTTCGCAAGCAGCGTGCTTTTATCCAACTACAGCGCGATAGCCGTCATGAACACGCTGAGCCTTGGGATACGCGAGATAACCATTTTGGCCCTTATGTGCCTGATAGCGCACAATATGTTCGTGGAAACGGCCGTCATGAAGCAGACCGGTTCCTCGGTAACGCGCATGGTTCTGTTGCGTATAGGAGCAGCCGTTTTTGTAGGCTGGGCGCTTAACCTTCTGCTGCCGCCCGGGACTCTTGCAGCGGCCGGCGGGCAGATTGCGGCACAGGCAAAAACCAGTTTCCTCGCGATGCTCGGGCAGTGGGGCATGGAAACGCTTATGCTACTCATTAAAGTTTCCATCCTGGTGTTCCTCATCATGATTGCCCAGAAACTTATGGAAGAATACCGGGTTACGGAAGGACTGTCCCGGATTTTCGCGCCGCTTATGCGCGTGTTCGGGTTGCCGCGCGAAGCAAGCTTCTTGTGGATAGTGATTAACGTTGTCGGATACGCATATGGTGCCGGCATCGTGGTTGAGCGGGTAAAAAGCGGCAAGATGAAAAGCCAAGGCGCCGATCTATTCAACCACCATGCGGCCATAAGCCACAGCCTCTTTGAGGACACAGCCCTGTACCTTGCCCTGGGCGTTTCGTTGTTCTGGCTAGTAATACCCCGCTTGCTCATTGCCCTTGCGGTGGTGTGGCTGGAAAAATTGCGCAGGCATTGGTTCCGCCGTTCGTTTAAGGTAGGAACGGCATAAGGGCAGCGTAGTATTTTATGTGGTTTGCATGGTTGCATGAGCCTGGGCCTGTAAAGGAGCTTTGAATGCTTGCTAGCTTCTTGCCAAGAAGAACGTACGCGATCGGTTCTAGATACATAAACGATGAAGTGATAGCTTTAGTCGCCGGTGCAACTATTTCTACGACAAATGAAGTCAAAAAACTTAAGGCGTGATGATCGCTGCTTGTTTGCGATTGACCATAGGGCCAATTACCATTTTGAAAAAGCTTATGATTGGAATTACGCCATAATAAAAGGAACGGCATCTTTTGTTCCCAGAAGCCATCCGCACTTCAACACCATTCAGGAAGAATTTATAACTAAGAATCCATGGGAAATGGCGTTTTTCACCGATCCTAAGGTGCTTATGTATCATATAGAGCCACTAGAGCTTGTGTGCCCGGAGAAATACAGCAGACTGCCCCGCACCTAATGGTGCCGGATGAAAGGCAGCGTGTGGTAATGTTTGACAGGAAACTAATTACCGTCAATACTAATTGTAGATGCAATGAGTTTGCGCTACTGCTATTTCATAAACCTCTCTTTGGCCGGAAACTATTGCCCGGCTATAAACGGCAACGGGAGGCTGTTCCATGGCTCGATCCATCAGTCTGAAATTACGCTTGGCATTGTTTTTTTTGGTGGGCATGGCATCCGTGCTGGCCGCAATCATGGGCATCGTGTATACCAAGGCATCCAGCGAGCTTCGAGCGCTGGCTATCGCTTCGTCGCGGGAGCTGGCGGCCAAGGAAGCGCAAAGCGTGGTACTGCTACTGGACCGCGCCGGCAGTGTTGCACGCGGCTTAAGCCTTGCGGCAGCCGGAAGCTACGGCAATGATTCACGACCCCTGTCCGATTTACTCCGCCGAACGCTGGAAAGCGAGGCTTCTTTTTCCGGCATCTGGGTGATGCTTGATGGAACCGGTGAAACGGTGTACTGGATTCGGGCTGGATCGGGAGGCGTAGAGCCGGCAGCAGACGAGCCTGAGTTTGAGCTAGCCCAAGGTGCGGCAATCGGAAAGCCGGCACCCAGGCCCGGCCAGGATACGGCAGTTTTGTATTATACCCTCACGGTGCCTGTACTGCTCGATGGTGCGCGAGCCGGGACGGTGGGCTTGGAAATAGCTGCCAGCCAGATAGATGCCGTGCTTGCCGGGATAAAGCCGCTGGACAAAGGCTACGCGTTTTTATTGGACAGCGACGGCCAGTGGATTTCCTACCCGGCCAAGCCTCAGCTGGTTACGCAGAATATACGCGAATATGCTGCGCCCGAGCGCAAGGACGACATTCTGGCAAGTGTTGCCGACGGCCGCTCGTATGAGGAAATAAAAGAGGCGGTAGGAAGCGCGGAGCTGAGCCTGGTTGTGTTCCAGCCTGTAGTGCTACCGGTGCCAGGACATTTCTGGAATATGGGCGTCATGGTTCCCATTCAGGTGCTTCTCAATCCGGTAAAGCGCATGGCTTTTTCGGCCAACGTGGCCGCCATCGTTTCCATAGTGCTGTTCACCGCGTTCGCCTGGCTGATCGTTGCATCTGCGCTTAGGCCGCTGGATAGGGCTGCCCGCGAGATGGTTTTGCTTACCAGGGGCGAAGGCGACCTTACCATGAAGCTAGAGGTTGCGCGCAAGGATGAGATCGGCAAACTGGCGCAGGGCTTCAACGATTTTGTGGCGAGCCTGCGCGACACCGTGACTACGTTAAAAGAAACTAACAGTAGATTGTCTGCGGTAGGGGAGGAACTTGCATCTTCCGCGCTGGAAACCGCAAGCTCTGCCAACGAGATACAGGCCAACTTGAAAAGCGTGGACGGGCAGACCATGGGCCAGTCTGCTGCGGTAGCTGAGGTATCAAGCGCGGTTTCCGAAATTGCCCGCAACATAGAGTCGCTTGAGCGGATGATAGAACAGCAGGCCGCAAGCGTAACCCAGGCTTCATCGTCCATAGAAGAAATGGTCGGGAACATCGGAAGCGTTGCAAAGTCTATGGATACGATGTCCCAGGAATTCGGTGTTCTTATCGAGTCCGCAGGTTCCGGCCGATCCAAACAGGGTTTGGTAGCGGAACATATACGGCAGATAGCAAGCCAGTCTGCGCATCTGTTGGAAGCTAACGATGTTATAGCCAACATAGCCACGCAGACTAATCTTCTTGCCATGAACGCGGCGATAGAAGCTGCGCATGCCGGCGAAGCGGGCAAGGGCTTCTCTGTGGTCGCCGACGAAATACGCAAGCTGGCGGAAACGGCGGCCAGCCAGTCCAGCGGCATCGGTAATGACCTGGCCAGCATCCAGGGTGCGATACAGGATATCGTTGCAAGCTCTCGCGATTCCGAAAATGCGTTTGAAGCGGTAACCGACAAGATAGACCTTACCGGTCACCTTGTAGAAGAGATACGCAGCGCGCTTGGCGAACAGGAAGAAGGATCACGGCAGATACTGGATGCGCTCAAGCAGATGAACGAGATAACGACCGAGGTGCGATCGTCGTCCAGGGAAATGAGTGCGGGCAACCGGACCATACTGGCCGAGCTGGGCAAGCTGGAACAGATTACCGAATCGGTGCGCAGCAGCATGAACGAGATGGCTGCCGGATCCACGCAGATAGCCCAGGCATCGGTGGATGTGTCTCGTCTCGCCGAAGATACCAAATCGGCCATCGCGGAAACCAACGATCTGGTCGGGCGCTTTAAGGTGTGACCGCAGTTGCGTGCTTTCGTATACCGAAGGCGCGGCCCCGATGGACGTAAGGCGCGCCCCGATGGACGTAAGGCGCGCTAGCAGCTATCATTGTGCGCATGAAGGGCATCATCGTTGCGGCCGGTTATGGAACCAGGTTCCTGCCGGCAACCAAGACGGTGGCCAAGGAGCTTTTGCCCCTGGTCACCAAACCTGCCATCTCGTTCGTAGTGGACGAATTCGTCGCATCGGGTATCAGCGATATCATCATCATCACATCGCGGCGCAAAAAGCCGCTCGATGATTATTTTGACCGCGACATAGAGCTGGAAGAGCTGTTTACCCGCGAGGGCAAACGCGACAAGCTCGCGCTCATAGCGCCGCCGCCTGTGCGTGTGTCGTTTGTTCGGCAGCGCGTGATGATGGGAACGGGCCATGCGCTTCTGCAGGCTGCTTCTCTTATAGGCGACGGGCCC
>JAKQNL010000036.1 GCA_029565815.1 Spirochaetota bacterium
AGGCCCGTAGCGGCGAAGCACCCCGGCTTCGCAGTCCGATCGGAGCGCGGCAAAGGTTTCATGCTCCGTTTTGCCCTGCCAGGCCGGAAAGGCAGGCGGGCTGGAGAAAAACGCAGCTGCATCGGATGCATCCTGTGCAAGGCGGCATGCGGCAGTCACCGCATCTGGATAGGCGGAAAACAGGGCCAGGGCGCGCTCCGGGCTGGGCGGGTAATCGGCCGGGCCGGGCTCGTGCCAGGCGTCCGAGCTTGCAAGGGCAGACAGGGTAACCCGCCGGTCTATGGCATGCAGGAGCCGTAGGCGATCGGCGTCGTCCTGGTCTAGAATACTACCGCCGGCCACGGCCAACAGCGGCAGGCCCAGGGCCTTGGCCAGCCTGGCCCGATCCGTGCACGGCATGCCCGAGTCCAGGGCAACAAAGGGCAGGCGGTACGGGCTGTCCGGCGCAGAGCTGCACCAGGGGCCAGCACACAGCCTGCCCAGCGTGTCCCTGTCCGTCGCGGCCAGGGACAGCCCGTCCCAGCCGCCCCTAGCCAGTTCGGCCACCACATCCGGACAGCCCCCGAAGGCGCGCATGGTGAGCAGGGCGCACAGCCTCCGGTAGCCGCGCTTGTTCATGCACCACAGGCGCACAGGCGGCGCCCCGTCCAGCCGCATGGAGCAGGCGGCTATGGCCTTAAGCCCGCGCTCGGCGGCGGCATCAGCGAACTCAGGCAGGGCATACAGGTTGTCTGCGTCCGTAAGCGCAAGGGCGCGGTAGCCTGAGCGGGCGGCATAGTTGCATACAGTAGCCGGAGACAGCGCCCCGGACATAAGGGAGAAATACGAGCGGACGGATAAGAGAGGGAAATCCACAGGCTGGCACATACTATACATTTGTATAGTAGTTTATGCATTCGTGCAAGATGAGGCTCTTTCAAAAGTCAGACGAGTTTTGAAAGAGTACAGTATGCTCCGTGATTTGCGCAGCGTTTGCGAGTATTTCATGCAAACGCGAGCAATCGCAAAGCCAATTTCGAAAGTAACAGACTTTTGAAATTGGCACAGATAAAGCTAGTGTTCCGAACCTTTGGGCTAAACTAGCACCAGCCAGGCTATCAGGCTACACAGGCCGAACAAAGCAGGCAGATGTACGAGGTACACGCCAAGCGAGTGCCGCCCAAGCCAGGCAAGGGGTCGCAAGCTCGGGGTCTGACCCTCGCCCAGCGCCTCGCCTGGGGTCTGTCCCTCGCCGAGTGCCTCGCCCGGTGACTGTCCCCGCCCAGCCAGCGCCCCGCCCGGTGACTGTCCCCGCACACGTGGTGACTGTCCCCCAAGGGCTGCACCGAAGAACATCCACGCGCACCAGGGCAAAAGGGGCAGGTAATCGGCCGGGTAGACGCCCTGTGGTCGGAATCCAAGCCAGGCAAGGAACCAAAAATCGAAACGCTGCCTGCCAAGGACCAAGCCTGCGGCAAGAACCAGTACCCCCAGGGCAAGCGCGGCACCAGGCCGTTTGAGGAATGGGCCGAGGACTATGGCTCCAAGGGCCATACAGTGGAGTATCCCAAAGAACACCCAGGATCGGCCCAAGGCAAGCGCGCTTACCACGCTTACAGCCAGGGCGCACAGGGCAAGTTTTGCGGACCTGCGCCATAGCCAGGGCCACAGCGTTTCGCTTTTCCGGGCAGCCGCCACAGACAAGCTGTAGCCGGACAAAAAGAGAAAGCCGCTGGCTATGAAACGGGGAAACCACCACCAAAAGCCATGCCACAGATCGAGGGTGGCAAGGCCTGTCATTACGGCAATGTATGCGCTGTGATATACGGCCATAAGCACGACGAACAGGCCGCGCACGGTATCCAGCCAGGCTTTGCGCGCAGGAAGCGCTGGGAGCGCGGGCAGCGTACGAACATCGCTCACGGCAGGCGTGCCTTTGGAACGCTCAGGGTGAACAGGGTGCCTTCCTCGGCGGACGACGTGAACCATACGCGGCCGTGCAGGTAGCGTTCGGCAAGCAGCTTGAGCGAGTATGCGCCCAGTCCTCGTCCGCGCCCTTTGGTACTAAAGGAATGTTGGAATACGCGCAGCTGTACTTCGTCGCTCATGGCGGAAGCGTTCCACACCCGAACGATGGCGCTACCCTCATACTCGTCCACCCCTATGCGTATCCTCTGGCCGCGTTCGGAAGCCTCTATCGCATTTTTAAGCATATTGACCACGCAGCGGCGAAACAGCACCGGGTCGGTATCGGCTAACGGTGTAGCGTTTCCGCTTTCCCACACCAGGTTCAGTTCCCGGCTGTACAGCGAGTAACGGAACAGGCGCGCTGCCTCGACTGCAAGCGAGCGTATGTCCACCGGCTGGAAAACCGGTTCCAGCTGCCCGCCGTCGCTCGAGCGCGTGGAACGCTGCGACTCGATTTCTTCCACCAGCTGGTCCGTAGCCGAGCGCAAAAGTTCCATCCAGCGCTTGTCCTCCGGATCCCGGTCGCAGTGCATCAGTTCCAGCACCGATTTTATGCCGGACAGGGTGTTGCCCACATCGTGGTAGAACACGCGTTCCAGCACCTGCCGCCTGGCCTCGCCGGACATGTCGCGCATCATCACCAGCACCACGTCCTCATTCCCCATGGCCAGGGGACGGCTCCACACATCCAGGTGCAAGGGTTCGCCAGCAGCCCCTTGGCCCCGCTGGATGACGCAGTGCTCGATGCCTTCTCGCTTTTGCAGCGCGTTGACGATAGCGGTGGCCGTTCCGCAAAAATGGCAGAACTCCGTAGTTCCGCAGCCGCCTTCAGTCAGCGTTGCATAGGCACAGCCAAGCAGTTCCCCGGGGCGTAAACCAACAGCGCTGGCAAGACCCGTGCCAGCGCCTGTGCCGGAACCATGGTTCAATCCGCGTATCAGCTCGCTGCACGATGCGTTCATCCACAGGACCTGCCGAAAGCGATTGAGCATCATGGCCGGTTCCGGCATGCTTTCCAGTAAGTTTGCCTCGCACGAAGCGGACACACGGGCCGCCAAGGCCTTAACCGATTCGGCCGAGTCGCGGCCCGTATGCAAATATTCTCTGGCTGTTTCTTCGGATATCATACGTCCCTTGCTCCGATCGATGCCGTACCCTTGACACATAAAAGTATAGCTGTCAAATTTATCGGCGCAACCATGACTAGTATTGCGCAATTTCGCTTGTCAGCCCGGATGCATAGCCGATTTCGGTCAGCTTCCGGACCGAGCATATCCATTACAGGGGGGCCACCGTGTCAGCAACCGTGGAGCACGACAAACGAAAACGTGAAATCTTGGAAAAATCGCTGGACGTATTCATCGACGAAGGCTACGCCGATACCACCCTCCAGAAAATAGCCGACCGATGCGGCATCACCCGTACCATTCTGTACCTCTATTTCCACAACAAGCGGGAAATTTTTACCTTCAGCATCAAACGTTTTACCGAACGGCTGGAAACCGAGCTCAAAGCCCTGGCCGCGGACGAGAAGCTCCACGCGTGGGACAAACTGGGCGCGGTTTCCGAACATGTGATACGGCAGTGCATGAACAACGCGAAGCTCCTGGTGGTCATCATCGACTACCTGAGCCACTTAAAGCGTTCCGGCGGCGAAACCTACGAGCGGGTACTCAGGCGCACCATACGCATGCGGCATATCGTATCCGGCATTGTCATAGCCGGACAGAAAAAAGGCGAGCTGAAAAAAATGCCGGTAGCGCCCATATCCAACCTGATCCTTGCGATGGTCGAATCGACCATTTTCCGCGTAGCTATCCTAGACCGGGCCGAAGCGGACGACAGCATAGAAGCGGTTAAAATTTTTCTTGCAACCTTGAAGGCGTAACCCATGACCGAACGAAAACCCTCCTGGCTGCGCGTTGGCATTCCTCACGGATCCGAATGGAAAACCATGAGCGGCCTCCTTGCCCGGCGCGGGCTTAACACCGTATGCGACGAGGCTGCATGCCCGAACAAGGCCGAGTGCTGGGGCTGCGGCACGGCTACCTTTATGGTGCTGGGCAGCATGTGCACCCGTAACTGCAGGTTCTGCGCCGTCGGTACCGCAGCCCATGGCCAAGCGGTCAATGCCGACGAGCCCCGTCAGCTAGCAGAAGCCGCGCGCGAACTGAAGCTGCGCTATGTCGTCGTTACCAGCGTAGACCGCGACGATTTGCCCGACCGCGGCAGTGGCCACTTCGCATCCTGCGTGCAACAGCTCAAAGCGCTTAATCCGGGCGCAAAGGTAGAGGTGCTGATTCCGGACTTTCGCGGGCCTGAGCTTACGGCCATAGCGGAAGCCAAGCCGGATGTCATCGCGCATAATGTGGAAACAATCCGACGCCTGCAGGGCATACGCGACGGCAGGGCATCCTTTGATCTGTCGCTCCAAACCCTTGCCCAAGCTAAAGCCCTAGGATTTACCACAAAAAGCAGCCTCATGCTTGGCGTCGGGGAAAGCGAAGACGAGATTCTGGAAGCGATGGCAGAGCTGCGATCCGTCGGCTGCGACATTCTCGTAATGGGCCAGTACCTGCGCCCAAGCACGCGACAGATAGCCGTGGACCGATACCTGCACCCGGATGAGTTTGCTTCCCTTGCAGCACAGGCAAAAGCCGCCGGTTTTGCGTCCGTCGTTTCCGCTCCCCTGGCCAGAACCAGCTACCACGCCCTACAAGCCTTCCCGAACGGCGGCAAGCCATGACCGGCGAGTATGTTGGCAA